>DDIP01000039.1 GCA_002338605.1 Proteobacteria bacterium UBA1847
CCCTGCCGCACCTCAAGAAGAGCCCCGCAGGACGCATTATTAATATGGGCTTCCTGAGAAGTGCATTTGCGGCCGATGCCAATGATGCCTGCGCCAAAGCCGAGAAAGACCTGGCGAACCTGACTCGCGCGCTGGCCGTTGAGATCGGCGAATTCGGCATTACCGCGAATTATGTTCAGCCCGGCGGCGTGATGACGCCGGACAGTCGCGACGTATTTCGCAAGGACAAGGCATTGCGCGACCATTGTATCCGGCATTCGGCTGCAAGGCGGCTGGGCGAGCCCGTGGATGTGGCCAAGGTCGTTCTGTTCCTTTCGAGCGACGACGCGACTTTTGTTAGTGGCACCGGGATTGCGGTCGACGGCGGTCGCAGCGGAAACTGACGAGCATGCATCCGGTTCTGAAAGACCTGATCGGTCTGCTTGGCCTCGAGCGTATTGAAGACAATATCTTCCGCGGCGCAAGCCGCGATATCGGCAGCCCGCAGGTTTTCGGTGGACAGGTCATTGGACAGGCACTTTCGGCGGCGCAAAACACCGTCGAGGGTCGCGTTGCGCATTCGTTGCACGCCTATTTTCTGCGCCGCGGTGATGTCAGTGCCCCGATCATTTACGAAGTCGATCGATCGCGAGACGGCGGCAGCTTTTCGAATCGGCGCGTAGTCGCAATTCAACACGGCCGTCCTATCCTGAACCTCGCGGCGTCGTTCCAGGTGCCGGAAAGAGGGCTGGAACACCAGGCAGCCATGCCGGATGTGCCGGGGCCTGAGGGCCTCAAGGACGCGCGGGACGTCGCAAAAGACATGCAGAAGCATATTCCGTCCAAGATGCGCCGCTATCTTACTGACAAGCGTCCGTTTGAGTTTCGCCACGTCGAGCCGATGAATTTTGAAACGCCGCAGAAACTGCCTCCGTACAAGCATGTCTGGATCCGCGCGGTCGACCGCTTGCCGGACAGCCCGGTGTTGCACCAGAACCTGCTCACCTATGTTTCGGACTACGAGCTACTCGGTGCTGCAACCCTGCCTCACGGTCTTTTGTTTACGCGTGGAACAGTACTCATGGCCAGCCTCGACCATGCATTGTGGTTTCACAGCGATGTCAGGATGGATGACTGGTTGCTCTACGCGGCCGACAGTCCGGCAGCATCAGGTGCGCGCGGATTCGCTCGGGGTCAGTTCTTCACAGAGGACGGCCGCCTCGTCGCCTCGACCGCACAGGAAGGCCTGATGCGCGTCATCGAAGCGGGAGCCGTCAAGCCACGCTCCAGACCGGTCGACCAGAAGTAATGCTTCTACTGCGATTTGCCTTGCGCGGCGACGGCGGCAGCGGCTTTTGCGATCGCATCGGCGTCGCCCAGAAATTCGCGTGAGATCGGTTGCAGCGTGTCGTCGAGTTCATAGGCCAGCGGAACTCCGGTCGGAATATTGAACCCGGTAATTTCTTCCTCAGACACTTCGTCCAGCATTTTTACCAGCGCCCGCAAGCTGTTGCCATGCGCGGAAATCAATACGTTTTTGCCGTTTTTCAAATCGGGCGCGATGACATCGTTCCAGCACGGCATGACGCGGTCCAGGGTCGTCGCGAGTGACTCACTGGCCGGCAGGTTTTCGATGCCGGCATAGCGTGGGTCGTGCGCAGGATGGCGCTCGTCGCTGGTGTCGAGGGCGGGCGGTGGTATGTCGTAGCTTCGTCGCCAGATGTGGACCTGGTCGTCGCCGTATTTCGCCGCCGTTTCCGCCTTGTTCAGGCCTTGCAGCGCCCCGTAATGGCGTTCGTTGAGGCGCCAGTCGCGAACGACCGGAATCCACATCAGGTCCATCTGGTCCTGGATGTGCCAGAGCGTCCGGATCGCACGTTTCAAGACAGAGGTATAGGCAATGTCGAAGCTGTAACCGAGTTCCCGAAGCAGCTTGCCGGCAGCGATGGCTTCCTGGTTACCCTGCTCAGTCAGATCGACATCGGTCCATCCGGTGAACAGGTTTTTCAGATTCCAGTCACTTTGTCCGTGACGACACAATACGAGCTTTCCAGCCATTGATGCACCTTGGTTTCGTTAAAAATTACAGGACGTCGCCTAGTTGGAGATCAGGTTTCGCAACTGCTGCGCAGCCACGGTCAGCGTCGCAAAATCGACCTCGTCACGCAGTTTCATTTCGCCGATCATGCGCTTGAATTGCTCGACATCGTCGCTGTTCTTCGTAAGCCAGGCCGCCGCAATGTCGCCAGGCTTTCTGGAGCTTTTCGCCGACAGCAGTTGAAACGCAAGTTTACGTCGCAGCCGATAGAATTCGTCGCGCAGGTTGCTTCTCGCCATCGCTTGCCAGCGGCCATCGACCGAGAGGTCTTCAGCGCGATTATGCAGCCAGTGCAATTCCAGTTCGTCGTTGAATGTCGAATAGAGGCGCGCGGCATCCAGCACATCACGGTTTCGTTCGGCAGCAAGATCGGCCATGTCCAGCGCTGGCCTTGTCAACAACAGGTCTGACATTCGAGTGGCGAGTTTTTCCGGGACGCCCAGCGAAATGAAGTGCTTTTCTGCGTTTTCATTGCGCGTGCGGCTTGCCCGTGACAGGTAGGTTGCCGAACGGGTGTATATGCGAGCCATGGGGTCTTTCAGTCGATCGACCGCTTTGACGATGTCGAGGCTGTCGCCATACTGCTCGATCAGCCAGTAACAGGCATGGCGCAGTGTCCGGCTGACTTCAAACATCATTTCCACTTGCGCGCTTGCCGGTATTTCATAGTCGAGCGACTCGATGGTGCGCAATAGCGGTGCGGCCCGACAGATGATTCGGGCAACCTCGTAAGCGCGGGCCACGGTGACGATGTTGGCGCCGGTGTCCAGCTGCACACGCTTGACGAATGCCGGGCCCATGCGATTGACGAGGTCGTTTGCAACCAGCGTTGCCAGGATCTCCCGGCTCAGTCGATGGCCGGGCAACAAGTCGGCATATCGGCGCCGCAACACGGACGGGAAATAGCGTTGCGGGTCGATCGCGAGGAAGTCGACGAGGGGCTCTTTTGAACCAATCAGTCCATTGTACAGATCGATCTTCGCATAGCTTAAAACGACCGCGAGTTCCGGGCGGGTAAAACCAAGTTTGCGGCTGCGTCGTTCATCGATTTGTGCCTGGTCGGGCAGGTACTCGATTTCGCGATTCAAAAGGCCGGTCTTCTCAAGATCGGTGATGAGGCGCGCTGTCTCATCAATTCGTGCGGCCGAGATTGTTTCACTCATGCTGATGGATTGCGTCTGCAAATAATTGTTGCGCAATACCAGTTTCGCGACATCGTCTGTCATCGATTCGAGCAGCACGTTGCGTTTCGCGCGTGTCATTCCTTTTTGTTTGGCGACATCGGTCAGTAAAATCTTGATATTGACTTCGCGATCGGAACTGTCGACCCCGGCCGAGTTATCGATAAAATCGGTGTTGATCCGGCCGCCGTGCATGCTGTATTCGACTCGTGCCAGTTGCGTCAGGCCGAGATTGCCGCCTTCGCCGATTACCTTGCAGCGCAGTTCATTGGCATCGACGCGCAGTGCATCGTTACTGCGGTCACCGACATCAGAATTTCCTTCGTGACTGGCCTTGACATAGGTGCCGATACCACCGTTCCAAATCAGGTCGACCGGCATCGTCAGTATTGCGCGGATCAATTCATCCGGCTTCATCGAGGTGGCCTGAACATCCAGCAGTTTTCGAACTTCGTTGCTCAGGCGAACGGTCTTCGAGTCGCGGGAATAGACGCCGCCGCCTTTCGAAATCAGCTTTGAGTCGAAATCCTCCCAGCTTGAGCCCGGTGTCTTGAACAGCCGCTGCCGCTCGCCGTAGGTCGCGGCCATGTCGGGATCCGGATCCAGGAAAATATTGCGGTGGTTGAATGCGGCGACCAGCTTGATTTTGCGCGACAGCAGCATGCCGTTACCGAATACGTCACCTGCCATATCACCGATACCGGCAACGGTGAAAGGGTCCGTCTGCGTGTTGAGGCCCATTTCACGGAAGTGACGTTTGACGGCTTCCCAGGCGCCGCGTGCCGTGATGCCCATTTTCTTGTGGTCGTAGCCAGCCGACCCGCCGGATGCGAACGCGTCGTCGAGCCAGAACTTGTATTCCTCTGAAATGCCGTTGGCAATATCGGAGAAAGTTGCAGTGCCCTTGTCGGCTGCCACGACCAGGTAGGGGTCGTCGCCATCACGCCGCACAATGCCCGGAGGTGTAACGACCTGGCCGTCGATGACGTTGTCGGTGACGTCCAGCAGCGCGCGAATAAACGTCTTGTAGCATTTGATACCGTTCTGCAGGATCGCGCTTCGATCACCTTTGGGTGCCTGCTTCGGGTAGAAGCCGCCCTTGGCGCCTGTCGGCACAATCACGGTATTTTTGACAACCTGCGCCTTCAACAGTCCAAGTACTTCGGTTCGGAAGTCTTCACGTCGATCAGACCAGCGAAGCCCACCACGGGCAATTGCCCCGCCACGCAGGTGCACACCCTCGACCTCAGGCGAATAGACGAATATTTCGTACTTGGGGTGTGGTAGCGGGATTTCCGGCAGTTTCGCCGGGTCCAGCTTGATTGCGATTGAGGGCTTGGGTTTGCCGCCTTCACGCAGAAAGTAGTTGGTACGAAGTGTCGCCGAAATGCCACCGGCGAATGCGCTTAAGATACGGTCTTCGTCAACGTTGCGTGCACGCGCGACGCCGCGGGCGACGGCCGCCCTGACTTTTTTCAATTCACGATTGCGTGTGCTCTTGGCAACTGACGGGTCGAATTGCAACTCAAACTGTCTGACGAGCGACGGTACTATGCCGGCGTTGGCCGCCAGAACGTCCTCCATGTAGGTCTGACTGAACGGCAGTCCCAATTGCAGTATGTGTTTTGCATAGCAACGCAACAGTGCTGTCTGACGCCAGTCCAGGCCGCCATCCAGGATAAGGCGATTGAGGCCGTCATTTTCAGCGACACCTTCGAGTACCGCCATGAAGCATTCTTCGAAGCGGGCGTCCGCCGCGACAAAATCGACGACGTTGTCGCTTTCGTGGACCAGGTGGAAGTCCTGCAACCAGAACGCTTCTCCCGTGGACAATTTGGCTTCGTACGGTCTTTCGGAATAAACGGCGACGCCCATGTTTTCGATGATCGGCAATGCGTCGGACAGGACGATCGGGTTGTTCTTGCTGTAAATCATGAAATGCAGGTGCCCGGGCTCGGCGAGGTCCGGGACGTAGAGATCGACGGTCCGCGGAATGCCGTTTGTCAGCATACTGTCAATGACCTGGATGTCGGAACAGGCCGAGGAGGGAAGCGTATTCTCCTGGTACCCCGCCGGAAAAATATGACCGTAGGCCCGGTACAGGCGGTGGCCCTCGTCGTGGCCAAATTGATCGAGCAAGGCGGTATTCAGGCGGTCAGCCCAGGTCACAACCAGCCTGGCGATCCTGTCTTCGATCGATTGGATGCTGATGCGCGGGCGAACACCTTCTGCCGTGCGTACGATGATATGAACTCGTGCCAGCGCGGAATCGGAGATCTGCACGGCCGAATCGACTGATGTACCGTTAAATGATTCCTTGAGCAGAGCCTCAACCTTCTTGCGGATTGCGGTCGTGTATTTCTCTCGCGGAATGAATACCAGGCAGGAAAAAAATCGACGGAACGCGTCGCGGCGCAGGAAGAACTTGACGCGCTGCCGATCCTGCAGGTTCAGGATGCCAAAAGTCGTGCGGGTGAGGTCCTGAACCGTGCTCTGGATCAGCTCTTCCCGCGGGAAAGTCTCAATGATATGCGACAGGGCCTTGCCACGGTGGCCAGCCTCGTCGACCTGGGCGCGCGCAAAAATTCGCTGGATCTTATGCCGTATCAGGGGAATGTTTTTCGGGCTCTCACTGTAGGCGATCGAGGTGAGCAATCCGATGAAACGACGCTCGCCGATGACTTCGCCCTTTTTGTTGAAAACCTTGACGCCGACATAGTCGAGAAATGCCGGGCGGTGCACCGTCGAGCGCGAATTCGCCTTGGTGAGGATCAACCAGTCACGGGACCGGGTCAGGCGGCGCATTTCGGCTGTCAGTTCAACCGTCTTCGAGCCACGGTTGTCCTTGGCCAGGAGGCCAAGCCCAGTGCCTTCGACGGCTGACAAGAAGACCCGCTTGCCTTTCTTCTTGAGCTTGTACTCCCGGTAACCGAGGAACGTGAAATGATCGTCAGCCAGCCAGCCGAGCAAGGCCTGGCTCTCGCTTCGCAGTTCGGGGCCGGCTGATTTCGGCCCGTTTTCCAGCAACGCGCGGGTATCGAGCATACGCTGCCGCATTTTTTTCCAGTCTCGAACGGCCGCGCGCACATCGGCGAGTACCCGGATAATTTCCTGGCTCAGTATCTTCAGCTGTGCAGGGTCCGTTTCCCGGTCGATCGCGAATCGAATGTAGGATTCGGCGATCGTGCCCTTCGTCCCGAGTTTGTGAATGCCAAGGAGTTTGCCCTTGCCGTCGCGCTTCACGGCAACGATCGGATGAACGGTAATATGGACAGCCAGGTTGTGACGGTTGATTGCGGCGGCAACGGAATCGACAAGGAATGGCATGTCGTCGTTAATCATCTCGACGATGGTGTATATCGATGAATAGCCGTGTTCTTTTTCGGTTGGGTTGAAAATACGGAGCAGGGCCTGGCCCTTGCGGCGCGTTACGCCGAAGTCGAGGTGATCCAGCGCGGCCCGCGCCATCAGTTTCTCGGAGCGGCCCTGCAAATCCTCCACCGGAACGTTTTCCACATACCGTTTCAGGAACAGCTTGACCTGGGCTGTGTTTTTGATTGTTTTCGAGCGTGCTCGCGAGGCGACGACGCTATCGACGATGAGTTGTTTCATATCGCTAACTCGGCGCTGATCTTTAGATGCCACGTTGATGCTCCAGTCGGGCGTACCGACCAAGTAAATTAGGGACGGGAAAAGGCGCGTGGCATTATAGCGTAAATACCTCGGAAACCAGCCCTGCGCGAAAATTCATATGAAGAAAAGAAACCTGGAGAAATCCATTCACACGGACTTGTCACGTGATGACGATTACACGGGATACTTGCAGCTTGACAAGCTCCTGGATGCGCAGATCCCACTAAGCAACCCGCCACACCACGACGAGATGCTGTTCATTATCCAGCACCAGGTTGCAGAACTCTGGATAAAGCTGGTCATTCACGAGATCAGCGGTGCGATCCGACATCTGCGGCGCGATGAATTGCAACAGGCCGTCAAGAATCTGGCACGCGTTCGTCACGTACAGAATCAGCTCTACAACCAGTGGAAAGTGCTCGATACGCTGACTCCGGCCGAGTATTCAGAGTTTCGCCATGTATTCGGCAAGGCCTCCGGACTGCAGTCAGCGCAGTACCGCATTCTGGAATTCACGCTCGGTAACAAGAGCAGGGGCACGATGGCAGTGTACCAACACCAGCCCGAATGGTACGCACGTCTCGAGGTCGCGCTTGAAAGTCCGAGCCTGTATGAAGAATTCCTGCTGTACCTCGAGCGCTCGGGCATGCCGATTCCAGCTGACTTCAAGACGCGCGACTTCAGCAGAATGCGTGAGGAGGACGATGACGTGATTGCGGTGCTGCGGACCATTTATGAGAATCGCGCCGACTACTGGGCACAATACGAAATGTGTGAAGCCCTGGTCGATATCGGTAACAACTTCCAGTTCTGGCGGTTCCATCACATGAAGACTGTCGAACGCATCATTGGCCACAAGCGCGGGTCCGGTGGTTCGTCAGGCGTGCCGTTCCTCAAAAAGGCACTGGAGATTGAATTCTTTCCGGAACTCCTGACAGTCCGTACTCAAATCGGAGACTAGGGCGGGCCGATCAATTTTGCGCGAGCCATCAATCGTTCCATGATGCTCGTGAGGCTTTTCATTTCCTCCTCGCTGAATCCGTCGACGAGGTCGCGTTCGAATCGCAGCGCAACCTGGGCGATCTCATCGTGCAGGACTTTTCCTTCGGCCGACAGGTTGAGTATCGAACGGCGACGATCGGCATCCGCAAATTCGCGCTCAATGCGCCCGTTCTTGATCAACTTGGTCACGGCGCGGCTTACCGCCACCTTGTCCATCATCGTTCGCTCGGCGACCTCGACCGCTGACAGACCCGGAAATCGACCTAAAATGGCGATGACGCGCCATTCCGGAATCGATACTTTGAACCGCTTGTCATAGGCACGCGCCACCGTCGTGCTGACCGTGTTGGACAGTACGGCCAACTGGTACGGCAGAAAATTTTCCAGACGCAACTCTTTTTCCATTGGGCCAATCTATCACGACAAATGCGGCAGGGCGAGATACTCTGACGACTGCATTTCGACCAGCCGGCTGACGGTCCGTTCGAACTCGAAAGCGAGGCGATTGCCGGAATAGAGGTTTTCTGCGGCCACTTCCGCCGAGATGATCAACTTCACGCGCCGGTCGTAGAATTCATCGACCAGTGCGATGAACCGGCGAGTCTCATCGTCTCGACGGGCAGTCAGCCGCGGTACACCGGACACAATGACGCTTGGATACCAGCGTGCGATTTCAATGTAGTCCGCCTGGCTGCGAGGGCCGTCACATAATGCTCCGAACTCGAACCAGGCGACGCCTTTGCCGCATTTCAGTGCCACGATCGGCCGACCGTTGATATCGAGATTCACGTTGGCACGAACCTGGCTGGTCGCCGATTCGGCG
>DDIP01000284.1:0-4008 GCA_002338605.1 Proteobacteria bacterium UBA1847
GACTGGCCGCAAAGGCTCTGACGCCGGGGATAGCCGCCAGCTCAGTGCGAAGTTCGTCAAGAAACTGTTGCTGTCTGACATCGCGCTCATCACGAGGGACCATCCGTGCAAAAGCGATTCCCTGATTCACCTGGCCTGCCGAACCAAGACCGATGGCCGTAAAGAAGGTCCTGATCTCCGGATGACCGGATAGCACTTTCTCTATTTCTCTCAAATACCTGTCGGTCGCCGTTATCGACGTGCCGAGTGGTGCCCGGAAGTTCACAATGAAACGGCCTTCGTCTTCCTCGGGTAGAAATGTCTTGCCAATCGCTCCGAAGAAATACCCGCTCGACAGCACGACGGCAACCGTGGCGCCGACCACCAGCCATCTGCGCTGCAGCGACACGTCCAGTGCCTTGCGGTAGCTGCGATCCATGCCATCGAGCAATCGGGTCAGCATCGTATAAACGCGCCCATGCCGCGGCGCGATACTCAGGTATCTGGAACACAGCATTGGCGTCAAAGTCAACGACACAAGCAACGACGCGAGCACGCCGACCGTGACCACGACCGCAAACGACTGAAAGAACCGACCAATGATGCCACCAAGAAAAATCACAGCACCGAAGATGGAAACAAGTGTCAGGCTGGCAGCCAGGACTGCGAATACGACTTGATTGGTGCCATTAACAGCTGCTGTGACCGGATCTGGATCGATCTCTTCTCGATGTCGATAGATGTTTTCGAGAACAACGATGGCATCATCGACGACAACGCCGATCAACAGCAACAACCCGAGCAACGTCAGCGTGTTGAAGGTAAAGTCAAGAAAATACATCATCGCAACAGCGCCGAGCAGCGAAACCGGGATGGCAGTCGCAATGATCAGAGTCGCTCGGAAACTCCGAAGGAAAAACCAGACAACCAGCCCCGCCAGAATCGTGCCTTCAACCAAGTGCTCTTTGAGGGCATTAACGATTTCGTAAATGAGCTCGGCGTCATTCGATGCAATTTCGATCGTCAGTCCGGGGGGTAGTTGGGACTGGATTTCTTCTTCCAAACGTCGCGTAACCTCTTCGATCACCTTAATGGTATTGGCGTTGCTGACCTTTACAATGCCGATGCCAACCGTCGGCTCTCCATTGAAACGCGCCAACTGCCGAAAATCGGCGACACCATCCACTACCCGACCGATATCGCCCAATCGAACAGGCGCACCGTCAACATAGCGGACAATCATCTCCTCCAGCGCGCTCGGCTCGTGAAACTCGAGATCCAACTTGATCAGATTCTCGACGCTGTCCGCCGCCAGAAATCCACCCGGCAGCTGCACGTGTTCCTCTGCAAAAGCCATACGTACATCGTCCGCACTTATGCCGAACCCGGCCATCTTGTCCAGGTCAATTTCTGCACGTATGGTACGATCGCGCTGCCCGCCAAGTCGCACTTCGCCGACACCGTCAACCGTCTCCAGCCGCTTTTTTACTACAGTACGCGCGTACTGGTTTAGCTGCTGCAGCGTGCGATCGCCACGCAATGCCAGCCACATTACGGGTGACGCGCCAACTTCGACCTTGGCCACAATAGGAGGATCGGCATCGTCCGGCAGATCGCGCAGGACTTGATTGACTTTCGCTTGTATCTCGTTGAAAGCAACGTCGATGTCCTTGCTCAGTTCGAACTGGATGGCAACGACGGACACGCCGGGCGAAGACGTCGACTGGACGAAATCGATTCCCGGGATACTGTTGATCGACGATTCGATGATGTTCGTGATACTGGAATCCACGATGTCCGGGTTTGCGCCCGGTAACGCAGTGGTCACCGAAACGACCGGAAATTCGATCTGCGGAAAACGGTCTACCCCGATGCGCTGATAGCCCACGATGCCGAATAGAATCAGCAGCGCATTGAGCATGTACGCAAATACGTACTGCTTGATGGACAACTGCGGGAGATTCATCGGATGTCCTCGCGGATCTCGACCGCGGTCCCGTCGGTCAAAAAACCCGCTCCGTCCCGCACCACGATATCGCCGGCCTGCAGACCGCTGAGGACCTCAGTCCACTCGACCGTTCGAACACCGATATCCACCGGCGCCTGTCGAACACTTTCGCTGGCGACCAGGTACGCAACATTACCGACGGGTCGCCGGACAACACTTTCAGAGGGCACCGTAACGCTTTGTTCCCGCACTTCGACCACCACGGAAACGGCGACGGAGCTGCCTGGTCGCCAGCCGGCCGGCGGCGCCAGCTCAACGATGACATCGACCGCACGATTGGCCAAACCGATCTGCGGTCGAATCTCCGAAATCTGGCTTTCCAGGCGCGACGACGGCGAACGCACGAGCTCAACGTAGACCTTTTGGCCGATTTGCAGATCGCTGCTAACGGTTTCCGGGAACGGCGCGATCGCCCTCAATCTATCGGTTGCGACAACATCGAACAGAGGTTGCCCGCCGACGACGAAATCACCTACCGAGACCCGCTTCGCCTGGATTATTCCCGGCAGGGGGCTGCGTATTCGAGTCCTGTCGAGATCCCGTGTCGCATCCGCCAGACGGGCCCGGGCTTCCTCAAGTTGCGCCCCAAGTGCCTTATGCGCCGCCACAGCGTCGTCGAGCAGACTTTGCGCCGCTGAATCCTTGACGACGAGGTCCTCGAACCTGGCGACAGTTCGTTCCTGATTCTCGCGCAGCACCACCAGTCGCTCTACATTTGCGCTTTGAGCTCGCACATTGCTCCGCTGCACTTCGTCATCGAGCTCGGCTATTATGTCGCCGACATCGACTCTCATTCCTGCATCGAAATTTATTTTTGTCACCCGTCCCGCAGTTTCTGCGGCGATGGCCGGCGTCGTAGGTGCTTGCAACCTCCCGATCGACCGCTCCGTGACTTCCACACGACGTTCCACGGCCCGTGCCGTGGTGACCGGAGTCGCATTGGCGGCCCTGGAGCGGGTCACGTCCCCTTCGTCGCCACACCCATTCAGTATCAGGAGCCAGCAAGCACCGGCCAGCTTGAAATTGCAGATACTTCGGCAGCTTGACATCATTTCGCGAAAAGTCCTTTTGACAGCGAGTCGAAGGCGGCGGCTGACAGGCGCTCAGCGCAATCGAGATTCTGGAATTCCGGGAACTGGCGCAGAATTTCCCAGGATTGAAAGAAGAAAATGTTCTGCGCGATTAATGTCACGGCGACCATCGCCGGATCCGTATCCCGTCGAAACTGCCCGCTCACCTGACCTCGCTCGATCTGCTCAACCAGCAAGGCAAAGTTTCGATGCAGGATCTTCGCTACCTGGGACGAATCAATTCCACTCTCGCCCTTGAACACTTCGCGCAACACCAAACGCGCGGGGTCCGGATTCGAGAGCAGACGCATCAGGTGCTGGCACGCCACCTGCTTCAGCCCAAGTGCGACGTCCCGCTCATGATTCTTCAGACACTCCAACTCGGTCTTGAACTCATCACACGCCGCGTCGATGACAGCAAGATACAGTGCTTCTTTCGAGGCGAAATGATGAAAGACGTTGGCCTTCGATACGCCAACCTCCGCTGCAATATCGTTGATCGAGACACCGGCATAGCCCTGCCGCGCGAACAGATGTGCTGCCACCTCCAAGATTCGATGGGCTCCCTGGGAAAGCACTTCATTATTCATGACATTGTTTACTGACCGATCGTTCGGTTGGTATCATGGCAGAATTGCAGGCCGCCGGTCAAATCGATGCGCGTTGCCCGAATGGACCAACGAGAGAAAATCCTGTCCGCGAAGGGACGGCCCACCTATTGCCAGCGCATTCTCCGCGAAGCGAGGCGGCTTGCCGGCCTTCCGGGGTACAACAATAGGCGGTTCGGGTCGCCCGATGTTTCTCCTGATCGGCACATCCCCCGCATGACCAACATGCCGGCATTAGCTCAAGTTGGGCGGGGAAAGGCCGGTGAAAGTGGCAAGGAACACGCCAGCCGATGAACGGCGAGGTACGTGGCATACGGTATCATCGCTACGGCGGCCCCGAGCA
>DDIP01000284.1:4109-8509 GCA_002338605.1 Proteobacteria bacterium UBA1847
AGGCCCCGAGCAAATGCGGCTCGAACCATTCATATTGCCATCCCCGGCACCAGGACAGGTCGCGGTGCGTATCCGGGCGGCCGCAGTCAATCCGCAAGACTGGAAAGCGCGACAGGGCACTCACCGGCTGGTACCTCACTGCCAATTTCCACGCGGTATGGGTAGCGATTTCGCGGGCATTGTGACAAATGTCGGCGCTGGTGTAACACGCCTCAAGGCCGGCGATGAGGTCCTGGGAATCTCAGAGAGGCCCGGATCGCATGGTGCATTTGCCGAAGCGACGTTGACAGATCAAGCCCTGATCGCGATAAAGCCGAAGTCCCTATCCTTCGAAGTGGCGGCCTGCTTGCCAACGGCGGGCACAGCGGTTTGGCGAGCCTTGATGGAGGTGGCGAACCTGGAGCCGGACCACAGGATTCTCGTGACTGGCTGCTTCAGCGCTATTGGACGAATGGCAGTCCAGCTTGCCGTTTCGTCGCACGCCAGAGTCACTGGAAGTTGTAGTGCAACCGCAATGCAGGAGGTCAAACGGAGGGGCCTGGAGCTTCCAATCGACTACGTCGGGGATCATTCAGTGCCGCAAAAAACGTTTGATCTGGTACTCGATACCGATGGATCGTTTGCCACAAGGGGAGCTTCCACACTGCTGCGCACAAGCGGCGGTGTGGTTCTCGACCTCGATGCCGTAGGATTCAGGCGCGTGCGCGCCATTTTCAATCACAACAGGAAGACTGTATCCCTACGGCCTACGACAGAGATCCTGGGACATTTGGTGGAGCTTGCGAATCGCGGAATACTACAGCCACACATCAGCAAGATTGCGCCTCTTGCAGACGCGATATTCGAAATCGCAACGCTGGAGCGAGCCGCGGTAAATGTCGGTCATCTGGTAATCATCGTGCCATAGCGCGCAGCAGTGGCGCTCTATACGCCGAGGCGCACCCGTTTCGGCGGGCAGCATTTGCAGCGTGAACCCCTTCTGGCCCCCTCTTGGGCCCGTCGCGATCCGATAGGTGATCGAAGACCCGAGCAGACTGTAAAACGACTTCACTCCGACAATGCCTTTTAACGGTAGCCTCGAACCATTCATCGATCACTGTATGTTCGAAGATGTTCGCGAGGATCGGGCTGCACAAGCTGCCCTGTACTACGCCATCGTCCCTGATCGATAGCTCGCCATCCCTCACTCAGCACGCCCGCCTTGAACTGCCGACGTAGGTAGCGGAGAAATCGGCGATCGGCAACCTTCTTGCCAATCATCGCCAGCAACAGTTGCTGATCAATGCTGTCAAAGAACCGTGACAGATCCACATCAATGACCGTGTTTACCCGCTGGCTGTATAGGTGTCGATGCAGATCCCGAACGGCGTCATGTGCACTGCGTCCCGGTCTGAACCCGTAGGAACAGTCCAGAAACAGCGGCTCATAGATCGCTGCCAGCACCCTATGCATCATCCCCTGCACGATTTTATCTTCCAGATTGCTGATGCCGAGCGACCGCGTCCGACCTGCCGATCCCGGCTTGAGGATCAGTACTTCTCGAGATACCCCGGCCGGTGGGCCATTCGTCGCATCCGCCCGACTAAATCCGTCAGATTGCCTTCCAGATTTTCACCGTACATCTTCTTGGTCACACCATCTGCTCCCACCGCCTTTCGTCCATCCAGCGAGCAGTAGCAGTCGGCCAGGTTTTCTTCCGTGAACAGATGCATCACATTTGCTTTACTGACATGCCGTGCTCTCAGACCCCGGGGACGCCACTTGCTACTGCCCATCCCGTCGCAAGCGATGTCGTCTTCCGGAAAATTGACGCCATCAACCATCCCACAGTTGCACATCAACGGGGCTCAATCACTTCAACCTTTAGCGATTTACGGCCTGCCAGCTCGCTGTCTACGCTTAACGCCTGCCGTTACCGGCACACGCTCAAGGCTCGATAACAGGTACGGCGGGTCACCGCTACCTGTGCTGTACTTTCAACTGCTAGCAAATAAGTGCCTCGTGGCACACCAATATTGGGTGCAAGTCAACACCCCCGTATCTGGCGAAACTCCTTCTAAACCTAGGTCGGAGATCACTGGTCCGCCGAACGCATCAACCACTTGTCTGAGTGAGCCCCCCCGGACGACAGCTTTGTAGAGGGCTTGGTCGACCAACTGAGCAGCTCGAACACGTACGAATCCATCAAGCTCGTCGCCGCGAAGCAAAACCATATCGACTCGTTGTCAGGTTTGTACGAATGACCAAATCCAGTACACTAGCATAGTGCTTATATACATGTAGTTAATTGACTTTTTTGGACAGATAGACAACAATAACGCATGCGCTCAAACGACAGGATCCTGCCAGCGGCGGCAACGCTTTTTCGGCAACACGGCGTGTCTGGTACAACCATCCGGGCGATCGCTGAGGCTGCCGAGATGCTGCCCGGCAGTGTGACGTATCGGTACCCTACGAAAGAGTCCCTCGTCGTCGCGCTGATGGAGAAAGCGGTGGCCCAGGTCAGCTCCGAAGTCCTCGCTGCGGTCGAGTACGTGCAGGATCCAATCGAACGTCTTCGGCTCGCCATGCGCGCCCACCTGCGCGTCCTTTTGGGGGGGGATGATGCCGTTTACGTGCTGCTCTTTGACTGGCGGCGATTGCCTGCAGCGACTCGCCAGCAGCTTTCGTCAGAAAGACACCGCTACGAGTCCATCTGGGACGGACTGATTTATGCCGCCGCCGCGAGTGGGCAGCTGGTGCCTGGTCTGGACCTTGTGCTTGTGCGGAAGTTCGCGTTCGGCGCCGCAAACTCGGTCGCCTTTTGGTACCGCCCCGACGGTTCCCGTACTCCAGACGAAATTGCCGATGCATTTTCCGTCCTTATTGGGCTGGGGGCCCTCTCTGAGGGCGCTCGTTCCCCAGTTTCCATCGATATGTATCGCGAGGTGGGCGCGCTCCGCACTGTGATGGAGACAACAGATTCCAGCGGAGACGTCCATGCTTAACGAAGACGATCTTGGATGGCTTGAGACGCCCGAACAGGGATGGACGACGTTTCAGCTCCCGAGCTCCATCCTTGAAGATAGTTTTGTGTCCGGGGACAAGTCGGGACGTCGCCTCGAGATTCGCTACTTTCAGAACACAGCCGACGGCAGCCTCCGAGCGAAGGTCGTGTTGGGGCCCGCCGCGCAGGGTCCTCCTGGCCATGCCCATGGAGGGAGCATGGCCGCGCTGCTTGATGAGGCTATGGGCAGTGCCGCCTGGATGAGTGGGCACATGTCAGTCGCAGCCGAGTTGACCACGAGATTCCGAAGTATGCTGCCGCTCGGCACACGGTGCATTATGGATGCTCGCGTCGCCTCCGTCGATGGGCGCAAGATCAGAACATCCGGTCTGCTGCGCGACGAAGTCGGCCGAGTCTATACTGAGGGGGATGCGCTGTTTATCACTGTCGACCCAGATAAATTCGGTGCGCTGACGACCGAGGCGTCCAGCCTCTTTGCAGAGCTCGGCGAGCGCAAGTGATGTCGCACTCTCAGCTGCTAGAGCGTGAACTGCTCCCCGATGATTGCCTTGACTCTACTTCATTCATCGATACCGACGATGACGCTATCCGCGAGATTTCGTACCGAGTTGCCGGCGCCGGCGAACCAACTGATCGCGCCGTTCGTATCTTCAACTACGTTCGCGACCAAGTCCAATACGAGTTCCGAGCCAAGCTATCTCAGGACGAGTACAAAGCCAGTCGCGTCATCGCGGACGGAAGAGGTTTCTGCGTGCAAAAGGCCGTTCTGCTCAGCGCGTTGTTGCGCGCAGCAGACATCCCAGCCGCAATCGTACTTTGCGACCTAAAGGACCATACGCTGCCGCCCCGTATCGTCGAGGCGATGGGAACGGAGACGATGTTCCACCACGGCCTCAACGCCATCTTTCTCGACAATTGCTGGCTGCTTGTTGATTTGCACTCAAAAGTGACCCACTAGACCCGGGTATTTGCATCTAAAAGTGACCCACGTGTAACGCTTCATCCCGCCGTTGGACGGTGGGAGTTTTTAGGAGTGATTGACGTGGATTTATTGAGTGTAATTCGACGCTGGCACCATCGTGAGGGGCTGCCGATTCGAGAGATTAAGCGGCGTACCGGGCTGTCCCGGATCACGATCCGCAAGTACCTGGCGAGCGACATCGTCGAGCCGAAGTATCCGGCGAGGAAGAGCGCAAGCAAGCTCGATCCGTACGCCGAGATGCTGTCGAGCTGGCTGAGCCGGGAAGCGAAGCATAACCGCAAGCGCCGTCGGAACCTGAAGCAGCTGCACCGCGACCTCGTGGCGCTTGGCTATGACGGCTCGTACGACCGAGTGGCCTGCTTTGCGCGGGACTGGCGCCAGCGCGAGCGGGAGCGCACCCAGCAGGCAAGC
>DDIP01000212.1 GCA_002338605.1 Proteobacteria bacterium UBA1847
CCACTGTACACCGATGCCGACGGAGGTACGCAGCTCCTTGAAATCCACGTTGTATTCCATTGGCGAGCCGAGTTTGTCCGTAAATCCGACTTCACCCGTACTGAATACATTGCCAAAATCGTAAAAAAGACTCGCTCTCGCCTGGCTCGCGAATTTTTCCGGCAACGGAATTATAAGCTCAACCTGTCCGGCGGCCAAAACGTTGCCGCCATACGGTCGTCCAAAACTATCGCGTGGGCCAAGATAGGACTCCTTGAAGCCACGAACGGATTGTGGGCCACCACCATAGAACTGCTTGTAGGGGGGCGTCGCCGTCGTACCGCCAATGCCCTCTGAGATTCCGAGTTCAGCGTTGGCACTGATAACCCATCGTCCGGTTACCGGAAAATACTTCGTGAAATTGTAACGAGCCTGGTAGTACTCAACGTCGCTGCCCGGCACTGCCAAACTGAAGAATAGCTGCTGTCGCGTACCGCGTGTCGGAAACAATGAGCTATTCAGACTGTCGTAGGACCACCCCATGATAGCCTCATAGGTGTCAAACTCAGTCCCGAAAAACGTAATACCGTTGCCAACTTCTTCAACGAAAGGATTGCCGTTGTTATTCACCCACTCCTGCGCCTGCAGCGTGCTGTTCGATGACGAAACCAGTTCCGCATGCTGATACGACAACCCGAAAGAAAGGCTCTGGTGTTCGGTAATCGGATACCCGTAATCAACTGACGCACCGGCACTGGTTGTCGAAAAATCGGATGACGCTGACGTGAACTGAGTGATATCGCGGTAGTTAATACTCATCGTTCTGCGCACACCGTCCATCGTTCGATACGGGTCCGTATGCGACAGGCTGTAGCGCTTCTGATAGCGTCCGGAATTCAATTCAAGCGCAACCCGGTTGCCGGTGCCCAGGAAATTGGTGTGCACAATACTGCCGTTTAGCAGGACTTTTTGCGACTCCGAATAACCAACACCACCCGAAAACTGGCCGGGCATACGGTACTCAAGGTCAATGTCCACATCCACAAGATCCGGGCTGCCTGGGACCGGCGTCGTGCTGTAGTCCACGCCCGGCTCGATATAAGGCAATCGCTGCAACAGGATTTTTGATCGGTCCATCAGCGAATTGGAAAGAAAAGAACCTTCCATTTGCCGCACCTCTCGACGCAGCACTTCGTCGTCAACCTGGTTTATGCCATTGAAATTAATGTTACGAACATAAATGCGGTTCTGCGGATTGACATAGAAAGTAATCGTCGCGGTCTTGGCATCGTGATCCAATTCGGGTACCGGTTCGATCTCTGCATTGGCGTAGCCTTCCTGACCTACACGAAACTGCATGAACTCAGCTGAGCGCGTCAACAGGTTCTGGTTAAACACCGACCCTGGCCGAGCAAATACGTAGCCACGCAATTCTGCTTCCGGGACGACCATTTCACCGACGATTTTGATGTCGGAAATAGTATAGACGTCGCCTTCGACGACATTGATCGTAACGAAAATATCTTTTTTGTTTGGCGATATCGCAACTTGAGTCGACTCAATTCGGAAATCGGCATAGCCACGATCCATATAAAATGAACGCAAAGTTTCCAGGTCGCCTTCCAGTGCCTCTTTCGCGTATCGATCATCCTGACGAATCCACGACAACCAGTTAGCCGTATCGAGTTCAAAGTCTTCGCGAATCTTTTTTTCGTCGAACGAAGCGTTGCCGACAATATTGACCTGGCGGATCTTGGCACGTTCGCCTTCTTTGACATCAATGTTGATGGCGACGGTGTTGTTCGGTCGATCCACAATATTGGTCTTGATTTCGACACCGTATTTACCGCGGTCGTAGTATTGCTCACGCAGAAACATTTCGACGTTGTCGAGTACCGAGCGGTCGAACGTACGACCGCGCGCCAGCCCTACGCCGCGCAGCGACTCCATCAGGTCTTCGGTCTTGATGTCCTTGTTGCCTTCGATAGTGAACCGCTCGATCGACGGTCGTTCCTTGACGACCACGACCAGGGTTTCACCGTCGCGTCGCATTTCAATGTCATCGAACAAATTTTGACCGTACAGGGCTCGAATGGCTTCGCCGATGCGCACCGAATCAATTGTGTCGCCAATATTAATCGGCAGGTAGTTGAATACCGTACCCTCGGAAATGCGTTGCAGTCCTTCGACTCGCATGTCCTTGACCACGAATTCGCTGGCCGCAAAAGTCGTCAGCGGAAGCAGTGCCAGCAAAGCGAGTACAAAATTTCTCATCTACAAATATTACCGTTAGCCGAAGATATCGTTGTAAAAGGCGAAGCTCATGAGTAGCAACAACGCGAGTATGCCTGCTTGTTGCCCAATAATCTGCGCACGTTCGGTTAGCGGCGAGCCCTTAAGTGCTTCGAGCAGCTGGTAGACAATCTGCCCGCCGTCCAGCACCGGGATCGGCAGCAGGTTAAGAACGCCCAGACTGATACTGATGATTGCCAGGATGCCAACAAAATAGCGCCAGCCACGATCGACCGAGTCTCCGGCAATTCGAGCAATATTGATCGGCCCGCTGATATTCTTGATCGAGACATCGCC
>DDIP01000219.1:0-3930 GCA_002338605.1 Proteobacteria bacterium UBA1847
TCGCAGGTAGCCGCCACTTTAGATTGGTACCCCGGCAAGTGCAAATGATAATCCGGTTCAAGATTGACCTGAATACCGGTATAAATGCCGTTCCAGAAATATTGCCTGCCGAAACGGTTTCCAGTCCATGGCCAGACCGAAAATTCTCGTATTCCAGCATGTTCCGTATGAGCCGCTCGGCACGCTGGATCCACTTCTGAAAGCAGCGGGTTTTCGCATTCGATACGTCAACTTCGGCCGGGAACCTGAATCGCGCCCACGGCTGGATGCCTACGAGGCGTTGATCGTTCTCGGTGGCCCAATGAATTCAGACCAGATTGACACGTACCCGAATCTCAAGACCGAGGTTGAAATCATTCAAGAGGCTGTCGCGAAAGACAAATCGGTTCTGGGAATTTGCCTGGGCGCCCAATTGCTTGCGAAAGCCCTCGGCGGGTCGGTCGCCCGTAACCCGGCGCGGGAAATTGGCTGGTGCAATGTCGAAATGACCGAGCAAGGCCAAAATGACCCGGTGCTGGAAACGTTCGCTCCGATACAGCGGGTATTTCAATGGCATGAGGACGGCATCGATCTTCCTCCGGCGGCAGTGCACCTGGCATCGTCCGATGCGAGTCATGTTCAGGCCTTCCGCTATGGGGATCATGCCTATGGGTTTCAGTTTCACCTTGAGGTTAACCGCTCACTGATCGAGCGCTGGCTGACGGTGCCCGCCAATCAGCCGACCCTCAGGGACGAAGCAGGGCGAATAGACCCGAATGAAATTCGGTTGCAGACGGACCGTGCAATTGACGCACTGGAATCATTGAGTTGCGATACTTTTTCGCGCTGGATTGAACGATTTGAGATCGGACCACGACGCCGGTTGTTGCCGTCACGCTGACCGCCACGGCCCGATTGCTCAGGTGAAATTACGCCACTCCAGCGGTGGCTCTTGCATCAATGCAACCTGTTCGCGCAGTGCAAGTATGTGGTCGTCCCAGTATCGTGCGCTATCAAACCACGGAAACGCCACCTTGAATGCAGGATCTTCCCACCGGCGGGCCAGCCATGCGGCGTAGTGCATTATTCGCAGGCTGCGAAGGGCTTCAATCAGGTTCAACTCGAGTGCATCAAATTGCCGGAATGACTGGTAGCCCTCCAGCAAGGCTTCGAGCTGCGGCGTTTGCTCGTGACGATCGCCGGACAGGAACATCCAAAGGTCCTGCACGGCCGGTCCGTGTCGACAATCGTCCAGGTCAACAATATGCAATCGATCGTCATTGACCAGGACGTTCCCGGGGTGAAAATCACCATGCAGGCGCAATTCCCGCGTCTCGCCGGCTCGATCGAAGCAGGCTTCGACGCCGTCAAGAACCAGATCGGCAATGCCCTCGTAGGCATCGCAATTGTCAATTGGGATGAAGTCATTCTCAAGCAGAAAGTCGACAGACTTGACTCCGTAGCTGTCGATGTCGATGCGCGGCCGATACCGGAACGCTTTTTGCTCGCTCACGAGGTGAATACGTGCGACCAGGCGACCCAGTTGTGTCAGTAGCTCGTAGTTGTCGAGATCCGGTGCGCGACCGCCTCGACAGGGGAAAACGGCCAGGCGATAGTGACCTGCATGCTTGAGTGTGCTGCCTTCGATTTCCATTGGCGGTACGACAGGGATTTCCTGAGCCGCAAGATCCGTCGAAAATGCATGTTCTTCGAGAATGGCGTCGTCCGACCAGCGCATCGGCCGATAGAATTTGGCGACGACCGGGCGATCACCCTCGATTCCGATCTGGTAGACCCGATTCTCGTAGCTGTTCAGTGCGAGGAAGCGACCGTCGCATTCGAATCCCAACTCGTCCAGGGTCGCAACGATATCTTCTGGTTGCAGGTCGGCGAATGCCAGCGTTGCCGGGTCGCCTGTCACGATGCCTTCAGTCGTGACTCACGCTTGCGCTCGACTTCGGTCAGGTTCTTTTTCCTCAGACGCAGATTGTGTGGAGTAACTTCGAGCAGCTCGTCGTCATCCAGGAACTCAAGCGCCTGCTCCAGGGAGTAACGCAGTGGTGGCGTCAGTATCAGGTTCTCGTCGGTTCCGGCGGCCCGAATGTTTGTCAACTGCTTGGCTTTGGTTGGATTGACCACCAGGTCGTTCTGGCGCTTGTGGATACCGATGATCATTCCTTCATAGACCGGCGCGCCGTGTCCGATGAACAGCTTGCCGCGTTCCTGCAGGTTGAACAGCGCATAGGCCAATGCTTTGCCATGCACCATCGAAACAAGCGTACCGTTCGAACGTTGTGCAATGGTGCCGGGTATGCGCGGCGCGTATTTATCCAGCACATGATAGATGAGGCCGGTACCTGAAGTCGCCGTCATATACTCGGTGCGAAAGCCAATCAAACCGCGAGTCGGAATCTTGTAGTCAAGTCGGATTCGTCCTTTTCCGTCCGGCAGCATGTCCTGCAGTTCGCCCTTGCGTTCGGCGAGGCGAGTCATTACGCCACCCTGGTAGGCTTCTTCGAAGTCGACCGTCAATTGCTCCCAGGGCTCTTGTTCTGCTCCGTCGATTTCCCGCATGATAACTTCAGGGCGGGATACGGCGAGTTCAAATCCTTCCCGACGCATCGTCTCCACCAGCACTGACAGATGCAGCTCGCCTCGACCGGATACGCGAAACTTGTCCGGATCACTGGTGTTCTCGACGCGCAATGCGACATTGTGCAAAAGCTCCTGTTCCAGCCGCTCCCGAATCTGCCGACTCGTAAGGTACTTGCCGTCCTGCCCGGCGAACGGCGACTTGTTGACCTGGAATGTCATGCTGACCGTCGGTTTGTCGACGGTGAGTGGCGGCAACGGTTCCTCATGTTCACGATCACACAAGGTGTCGGAGATGTGCAGCTTCTCAATGCCGCTAAAAACGACGATATCGCCGGCACCGGCAGAATCGATGCGCTGCCGTTTAAGGCCGTCGAATCCGAACAGTTCCAGAACACGTCCTTTTCGAGCAGTATGATCTGGTGCAACGATACTGACTGGCGAATTTGTTGCGACCGTGCCACGACTGATGCGTCCGATTCCCAGCAAGCCAACGTAGGTATCATAGTCAAGGCTCGAAACCTGCAACTGCAATGGACCGTCGGGATCAACGTCAGGATGCGGTACATGCTTGACCATGGTCTCGAAAAGCGGATCCATATTGCCTTCGCGAACCTTTGAATCCTCGCTCGCAAAGCCTTCAAGCGCCGACGCGTAAATGATTGGAAAATCGAGTTGTTCGTCGGTCGCGCCAAGACGATCAAACAGGTCAAATGTCTGGTTGATGACCCAGTCCGGGCGCGCGCCATCGCGATCGATCTTGTTGACGACGACGACCGGAACAAGCCCCTGCGCAAATGCCTTCTCGGTCACAAAACGCGTTTGGGGCATCGGGCCTTCTACAGCATCGACCAGTAACAAGACACTGTCGACCATCGACAGCACACGCTCAACTTCGCCGCCGAAGTCCGCGTGTCCGGGTGTGTCCACGATATTGATCCGGTAGCCATTCCACAGCACGGACGTGTTCTTCGACAGTATCGTAATACCTCGCTCGCGCTCGAGGTCGTTCGAATCCATGACCCGGTCGGGGACAGCCGCCCGTGGGCCGAGCGTGCCGGACTGCTGCAGCAACTGATCGACAAGCGTGGTCTTGCCATGGTCGACATGGGCGATAATCGCGATATTGCGGAGTTTTTGGAGTTGGGACATTGGGGTGGGCTCTTTTGGCAGGCGCGGATTATAGTGACCCGAACCAAGAATTGATATGGCACACTATGATCCATGAAAAAACGGCGGAACGTGTGGCGTGCAGCCCCATTGCTGGGGGTCTTGTTGGGCGCTTGTAGTCAATCTGGCGCAGAATTCGATCTCAATGCGTATCGCTCGGAGATCATGGAATGGCGGGCTTATCGTCTC
>DDIP01000219.1:4069-12374 GCA_002338605.1 Proteobacteria bacterium UBA1847
TCTCAACCAGACCGGACTCTACTGGCTGGACCCGGGGAGCTACAGCTTCGGAACCGGCCCGGACAACGACATTGTATTTGCCGGCGACGGTGCGGCCCGCATCGGTGAATTCATCTTGGGCGCAAACGGCGTTTTCATGTCGGTTGAGAGCGGGGTTGATGTCCGTCATGACGGTGTGCCGGTCAAGGAAATCGCCATGCTGCCGGACACAGCCGAAAACCCCGTTTCTGTTACTCACGCTTCACTGGGCTGGACAGCCGTTGAAAGGGAAGGGCGTTACGCCATCCGGCTCCGCGACTTTGAGCTACCTTTCGTAAAGAACTTTGGGCCGTTACCCTATTTCGACATCAATCCCGATTTTCGCGTGCAGGCCAGATTGCATCGTTATCCCAAACCGATTATTTCCAGTGGCGAAACGGTTATTGAGGGTCT
Source organism: Proteobacteria bacterium UBA1847 (assembly GCA_002338605.1). Taxonomy (GTDB): domain Bacteria; phylum Pseudomonadota; class Gammaproteobacteria; order Steroidobacterales; family Woeseiaceae; genus UBA1847. The sequence goes on from DDIP01000219.1 coordinate 4,502, forward strand.
CGAGTACCGACCGGAATCACCGGGCAAAGTCCGGTTTACAATCGGCGGCGAGGACTTCGAGTTGGAAGCGTTCACCGCCGGCGATCGGCTGTTCTACGTTTTCGGCGACGAAACCAACCGTGACAAAACCTACGGAGCTGGCCGGTTCCTGTATTCGGCAATGCCGGGTGATGACGGGATGACGATTCTCGATTTCAACCAGGCTTACAGCCCACCCTGCGCATTCAACGATTTTTCGACGTGCCCGGTTGCGTCACCGGGAAATCGACTGTCGGTTCGCATCGAGGCAGGCGAGATCTATGACCCGGCGCTGCACTACTCGCCGGACCACTAGTCACACAACTCGAATGTTAGGCCAGCATTGTTTTCAAGTCTTGTGATCAATGCTTCCGGCATTACCGAGGCTGGGGTCCACACGCCACCACCCGCCGTCAGGTCATCTTTTGTCAGGCAAACGGCACATTCACCGAGCATCTTGCTGGTCGACCCGTAACCGGGATCCTGGTCGCCGGTGATCGTGCTACGAATCGTTGAACCGTCCGAAAACACGCCGTGTTGCATCAGTTTGAAGAATCCTTCCTGTTGTAGCTTGCGGTCCGGGCCCTCGCCCGGTTTGGCCAGAACGTAGCGTTGCATCAGTTTTCGCGTACCGGAGAATGTTGCCAGCAGGACGACGCCGCCGAGCCCCAGTGTCATTACGGTGCCTTTGAGCCATCCCATGAAACCACGGCCGGTTGCCACCGATTCGTCGTAGCGAAATTCCTTACCGTAGGGATAGCCAGCCAGCGCATGGCTGCGCCGGACGACCTTGGTGTTGACTCCGGCCATGACGAATGGTGCGGTCCAGGTCTCGATATCCTTCCGATAGAGCACTTTTTTCTGGTCACGTTTGTCTGGCCCCTCGCGTTCACCTTCGGGATTGAGGCTATACGGGTGGACCAGTATCCTGGCAACTTCCCGGTTGGCGCGACTTTCCTTGATCAGGTTCACCATGCTCGCCAGGGTGCCGCCACTCGCTGTGCCTTTCGTGGCTTTCACTATCATGCTGATCGATTTGCAGTATTGGCCGGTCTTCTCAAGGGCGGCTTTTTGCAGGAACCAGACGCCAATATCCATCGGTACCGAGTCGAATCCGCAACAGTGTACGATCCTGGCCCCCGTCCGCCGTGCTTCATCCTGGTAGGCGTCGATCATTTTTCGAATCCAGTGGACTTCGCCAGCCAGATCACAATAGTGGGTACCAGCCATGACGCAGGCTTCAACCAGGTCTGAACCATACAAGGCGTAAGGACCGACCGTGGTCAGGACGACTTGTGTTCGTGCGGCCAGTTCGGCCAGAGCACGTTTGTCAAAACTTTCAGCAACGAGAATTTTCAATTGCGCGGCACTTTCGCCAAGGTTTTGGCGAACCGATTCCAGTTTTGCTCTGTCCCGTCCGGCAATCGCCCACCGCAAATCACGATCAACACCGTACTGCCTCAGAAGATATTCGGCGACGAGCACGCCGGTAAATCCGGACGCGCCCTGTACGATCACATCAAACTCTCGCTCGTGGTTCTTTTCAGCGCTCAATTCGCATCTCCAGTAGCGCGACTTCTTTTTCGCCGTTATCGACTTCCTGTGTACCGACCTGTCGAAACCCCATCCTGCGATGAAAATTCATCGAAGCTTCGTTGGCGGGTCGTATATTCACTTCGCAGGTCATGATCTTTACATCGGCCTGCGACGCGGAAAAATCCCGGTACAAGGCTTCGGCGATACCGCGCCGCCGTGCCCAGTCGGCAACGACGACGCGGTCGACGTAAGCAAAATCGTCGTAATGTTCGCAGAACCACCGATAATTGAGGCTCTGATATGCGGTACCCGGTCTGAGACCAATCATGAACCCGGCCAGGCGAGCATCGATCTTCACTGCTTTTGCAAAGCTCGCGTTGTCGCAAAACCAGCTCAGTTCGTCGACACCAATGCGGTTGACGTGTGGCACGGCGGCGCTGTTCAGTGACAGAATCGCTTCCAGGTCGTCCTCTGTGATGGGCGAAATTTGCATGGACACAGTGTATGTCTATGGTATGGTATCGCCAAGACGGCATGCAGCCCGAGCTTATGCTCCTGCAACCAAATCGACCGTCAAAGTCGCTCCTTTACTCGTCTTCGCCATTGAAATGATATCCGCAATCCTTGATTGCGGGATCATTCGTTTGTGAACGGCAACACCGAAAGCGCCTGCCACTTGCGTATTATTTCGCTGCAAACTCTCAGGAAAGGACCCATGAAAAAAATCTTCGGACGTACATTCGCGGTAGTCGCCGCCACCCTAGTTTTTACTGCTGCCGTGCAGGCTGCCTCCCGAAATTCCGCCAACTTGCTGCAATATGTTCCGTCGGATGCGCCCTATGTCATTGCATCGACCGAGCCGATGCCCGCAAAGCTTCTGGACAAACTCGAGCCCAAAGTCGATGAGATGCTCAAAGCGTATCAGCGCGTTTTACGACATGTTATGGCCGAGCAGTTGGTGAAAATGGCCGAGGATGAAAACGGCGCGAAGGATGCGGAGAAGTTTCGGGCCGTGGCCGAGGAGTTCATGGGCCTCTTGAGTATCGAGGGATTGCGTAATGCCGGAATTGCACGCGATTCAGCGTTTGCAATCTATGGAAATGGGACGATTCCCGTACTGCGTTTCGAGTTGTCGGATACCGCGCTATTTGATGCAACGATTAATCGTTTCGAGAAGCAGGCTGAGGCACCTCTGGCGATCGGCGAGGTCGGCGGCGATGCGTACAAGTTTATTGATGCAGGCGAAGTACATTTCATCATCGCAACATTGGATGAGCAAGCGATCCTGACGGTCGTGCCAGCAACATTCGATGAGTCGCAAGTCGCGATTGCGCTGGGTATCCAAAAGCCGAAAAACAGTCTGTCAAAAAGCAAAACGCTGCAAGGCATTAGCAAGCAGTATGGTTTTTCGAATCACATGACCGGGTACTTCGACATCCAACGAATCGCACAAATGTTCATGGGGCCCGCAAGTGATTTTGACCAGGGCGTATTCGACGCTTTTGAATATTCGCAGCCGGTACTAAGCGAAAGTTGCCGGAGCGAGATTACGCAAATGGCGGGTATCGCGCCGCGTATGGTCTTTGGGTATTCCAAAGTCTCGGTCGATGCCGTCGAGAGTTTGATGGTCGTCGAGCTGCGCAAAGACCTGGCCCAGGGACTTGCCACGGTTCCATCCGCTGTTCCAGGACTGGGGCATGATCCCGGCGGGTTCATGTCCTTTGGAATGGGTCTGAATATTCTGGCCTTGCGCAATTTTTATGAAGCGCGCCTCGACGCGATCGAAGCAGATCCTTATCAATGTGAGATGTTCGCTGATATTCAGGATGGCGCTGCCAGGGGGCGTGAAGCCCTCAACCAGCCGCTGCCGCCGGTTGTCTATTCATTCCGCGGGTTTGTTGCAAATATCACGGATATCAAAGGCCTTGATATGGCCAGTCAAACGCCACCGGAGTCCATCGATGCGAGTTTGCTGGTCGCAATTGAGAACGCCGAATCACTGGTAATGATGGCGGCCATGATGGATCCGCAGATCGCCGCGATGAACCTGGTTGCCGACGGAAGGCCGGTGCGGTTGGAGCTTGCACAACTGGCGGAGGTCGCAGACGACGCGTTTGCAGCGTTATCCAATGACAGTGTTGCAGTTTCAATTGGCGCAGGTGCAGAATCGAATTCTGCGAAGATGCTGGTCGCTGACAGCACCAGCCCGGCACCGCTTCTCAGTATGAGTATGGATTCGGCGCGTTACTACAACATGATGGGTGATGCGATGGCTGCCGAAAAAACAAGCGACAGCGACCACGAAGTATCTCCTGCAATGCGCGAAGCCATGCGAGATATAATGCGTCTTTCAGGTAGTATGTACGAACGAATGACGGTCGATGTTCGACTCACGGAACGGGGTGTCGAGATCGGCGGTCGCATGAAGCTGAGTAACTGACATGATCGATAGAATTGTTGTTCTGGTAGCCGCGGTACTTTTTTCAGCGGCAGCACTTTCAGGGGATAAGACCATTAGTCCTGAACTAAAAGTGGACCTTGATGGGCTCGTTGAGAGCGGTGTTGTTCAGCCCGTGGGCGGTGTTAGTACTGCTGGCCAGCCAGATCAGGCTGCGCTGGAAGTGTTCGCTAAAAGCGGCTACACCACTGTCATCGACCTGCGCGGTGCCGAGGAAAATCGCGGCCTTGATGAGCCGGCGGTTGTTGAATCGCTGGGTATGAGGTACGTACCGTTCCCGATCACCGGCGTTGAGGCAATAAGCTTTGAGAACGCCGCGAAACTGGACGAACTGATTGCGAGTTCCGACGGTCCGGTGCTGGTGCATTGCGGCAGCTCAAATCGTGTCGGTGCCTTGTTTGCGCTGAGCAAGCGACTCAAGGGTGCGGATCCGGACGACGCGATGTCCTATGGGGTCGAGGCGGGACTGACCAGCCTCGCAGCACCCGTTCAGGATCTGCTCGACCAGGAATAGGCCACAAAAAAAAGGATCAGGATCCTGCGCGGATCCTGATCCAGTCGCGTTTGGTGGAGGTGGTGGGAATCGAACCCACGTCCGCAAGCCCTACGCTACGAGCTCTACATGCTTATTCCGTCTTTAATCTCACTGCAGGCTACCCGACGGGCAGGGAAAACTCGCAGCCAGCTCAGTAATTGTTTAACAGATCAGACCCTGAACACGCCCTCACTGCGGTTCTGTGTAGGTGACTCCTGTGATCCGAACGCACAGACACGTACCGGGCAGAAGGCTTCAAACTGGTTTTTAAGCAGCTAAAGCGTAGTTGTCGTCGTTGGCAACTATAAGTTTTACAGTTGGATTTACGAGGTACTCTGTCCCTCGGCATGCACTCGGAGTTTCGCGACCCACGTCGAAGCCATGTCACCCCCGTGTCGCACTAGTGTAGGGGGCAATTGCCGAATTACAAGGATCTATTTTTGATCCGGGCAGCCGCGCCTGCCTGGCAACTCACTTTTTAAGGATCCGCGCTTTCTGCCGCTGCCAGTCCTGATCCTTCTTGTCCGCGCGTTTGTCGTGCTGCTTTTTGCCCTTGGCCAGGCCAAGTTCGAGTTTTGCGTTGCCCTTCGCCCAGTGCAGGTCAAGCGGTACGATCGCGTAGCCTTTGCGTTCGACAGCCCCCGTCAGGCGGTCAAGTTCATGACGATTCAGCAGGAGTTTCCGTGACCGGGTCGGATCGGCCTTGATATGGGTTGATGTGCTGGTTAGCGGTGAAAAGTGGGCGCCGACCAGCCACGCTTCGCCTTTGCGAAGGTTGACATATGCCTCGGTAATCTGCGCCCGGCCCTCTCTCAGGCTCTTGACCTCCCAGCCCTCAAGGGCCAGGCCTGCCTCATATTTGTCTTCGATGAAATAGTCGTGCCGTGCCCGGCGATTCACAGCAATCAGCTTTCCTGGCGTTTTTTTTGATTTCGATTTCGTCATGATAGGTCTTTGGTGCCGTATTGGCGGCGAGCGGATTATACGGCCTAAGCGTTGTCAGGCACCCGGATTTGTATAAGAATCGCCGGTCTTACTGCCGATTAGAGAAAAAAATAATGCTTAGTAATCAAGCCGGCGACGGAAAAAGAACCTCACTTCACGGCCACTGGTCTTCGAAAATGGCTTTCGTACTGGCAGTTACGGGCTCGGCTGTTGGTCTTGGCAATATCTGGAAGTTTCCTTATGTTGCGGGCGAAAACGGGGGTGGCGCTTTCGTATTGGTCTACCTGGCCTGTGTTGTTGCTATCGGCATGCCGGTAATGATGTCGGAAATCCTGATCGGTCGTCGTGGCCGCCGAAACCCCGTTGCCACGATGGAGTTGCTGGGCCAGGAGGAAGGAAGTTCCAAGCACTGGCGTTATGTCGGCTTGCTCGGTGTTATTGCCGGCATCCTGATTCTGTCTTACTACAGTGTCATTGCCGGTTGGACGCTAACCTATATTGTTAAAAGCGCAAGCGGAGTTTTTGTCAACGCATCCACCGTGGATGTCGTAGCGGAACTTGACGCTTTCAAGATGAATACCGGTCAAATGTCGCTGGTGCACACGTTGTTTATGGGCCTTACCATTTTCGTTGTCGCGCGCGGTGTGGAGCGCGGACTTGAACAGGCCGTGAAATTCATGGTGCCGGCGCTGCTGCTAATGATGTTGGTCTTACTGGGCTATTCGATTACTTCGGGGTCCTTCGGCGCTGGCATCGACTTTCTGTTTACGCCCGACTTCAGCAAGTTGAGTTGGGGTAGCGTGCTGGAGGCTATGGGCCAGGCGTTCTTCACCCTCAGCATCGGCATGGGTGCCATCATGGCGTACGGTGCCTATTTGCCTGAGGAAACATCGATCATGGGCGCTTCAGCTACCGTGGTCGCCGCCGATACGGCGATCGCAATTCTGGCGGGGTTGGTGATCTTTCCATTGGTATTTGCCAACGGCCTGCAGCCGGATGCCGGGCCGGGGCTGGTATTTCAAACGCTTCCTTTGGCGCTCGGCCAAATGCCCGGTGGTGCGTTTTTCTCCACGATATTTTTTATCCTGTTGTCGTTTGCGGCCTGGACCTCGGCAATCGGGCTCATCGAGCCGGGAGTCGCGTGGCTGGTTGAGCACTTCAACCGATCTCGTCAGCAGTCGGCAATTATCGTTGGCGGCGCAATCTGGTTGCTCGGGTTCGGCAGCGTATTTTCATGGAATATCTGGAGAGATGCGACCTTCTTCCAGGGCACAGTTTTTGACAACCTGGATTTCTTGACAAACCAGCTCATGCTGCCGCTCGGTGGACTCTTCATTGCAGTATTTGCGGGCTGGGTAATGTGTCGAAATTCGACAGCTGAAGAGTTGGGGGGCGCTGGTCCTGCATATTCAGCATGGCGGTTCGCGGCCCGAGTTATCGCGCCGATTGGGATTTTCATCGTCTTGTTTTTTGCAATCAAGAATGTCACTGCCTAAGTAACCGGTGTGCGAAAAGTAGCCCGTAGCGCATTGGTGCCTTATACGGCAGAGCAAATGTACGCGTTGGTTGAAGAAGTCGATGCGTACCCCGACTTCCTGCCGTGGTGTACCGGGGTGATCGTTCATTCCCGGAATGCAGAGGAAATCGATGCCACGCTCGAACTCGAACGAGGATCAATACGGAAGTCATTTCGTACTCGTAATTCGCTCCAGCCTGGCAAAGCCATGAAACTCGAACTCATCGGTGGGCCGTTCAAGCATCTCGAAGGATTCTGGCTGTTTGAGCAGCTCGGCACTGACGGGAGCAAAGTGTCACTCGATCTGGAATTTGAATTCGAGAGCAGAGTAACCGACGCTGTGTTTGGCAGTTTTTTCGAAAGCACCTGCAATTCACTCGTAAATTCGTTTACCGATCGGGCTCGAAAGGTTTACGGTTGAGGTGCTGCATGTCTGAATTACAGATTGAAATTGTTTACGCGGGCGCAGACAGACAGTCATTGCTGGAGTTGAATGTACCGCCCGGCACCCGTGTCGGAGAGGCTGTTCGGATTAGCGAAATTGCGTCAACGCATCCGGAGGAAAATTTCGACCGATGTGCGGTTGGTATCTGGGGTCGGGTGGTTGATCGACAACAAACACTAAAGACGGGTGACAGAGTGGAGTTGTACCGGCCACTGCAAATGGACCCGCGTGAGGCCAGACGTCAGCTCGCACTTATCGGGCGTACTATGGCGGGCGCGGATCAAAACTAAAGCTCGGGCGCAAGTTCCAGATTTTTACGGATCTCGCTCACTTTCTCATCGACAAAATAAATTGATACCCAGCGCTTCTGGACGGCGTCGCGACGACCGATTGTCAGGTAGTAGACGTAGTCCCAGCGAT
>DDIP01000450.1 GCA_002338605.1 Proteobacteria bacterium UBA1847
GATCGGAAACGACGCCGCCTCGAAAAAACACCCGCACGGCGTCGAACGGCATGCCCGTCCGATTGAGCGTTGCGAGACCAGCTACCGGGAGCATCGCGAAAAGCGCATCGAAGGCTATCGCGTGACCTATCGCTACAACGGCCAGAAATACGTCACTGAAATGCCATACGACCCGGGCAATTCGATTCGCGTTCGCGTCGACGTGCGGCCCGCGAACTAGATTGGGAGTCCTGGTGTGATGCGCTTCATTGCAATCGTATTGCGCTCATACGACACTTGGCATATGCGAACGACACTGACATTACTGGTATTGGCCGCCGCGCTTTTTGCGACGGCCGATGCCCGTTCCTTTGAACTGGAGGAGGCGCTCAAGGCGCAGCACGCCCAGTACCAGGAACCGGGCGAGTACCACACCGCGCAGTCCGGCGGCATGTCCTTGTCGGAAGCGATTCAGTCCGTCAAAAGCCGTACCGGTGGCAAGGTGATCAGTGCGGAGACCAAAGTAGAGGGCGGGCGCGAAGTGCATCACATCAAGGTCCTGAAGGACGGCAAGGTCAAGACGTACAAAATCAATGGCCGCAGCCGCTGATCCTGACATCATCGAAGGGACGAGAAGATGCGATTACTGGTAATTGAAGACGACCTGACATTGCGCGAATCGCTGGCGCAAAAGCTGACGGCGGCGGGATTTGCGGTTGAGCAGGCGGCCGATGGCAAGGAAGGTCTTTACTTCGCTCAGGAATACCCGATCGACCTGGCCATTATCGACCTGGGTCTCCCCGGGGTGTCCGGTCTGGATATCATCAAGCAGGTGCGAGCCGAAGGGAAAACCTACCCGATTCTGATCCTGACTGCTCGTGATCGTTGGGAAGACAAGGTTGACGGCCTGAGTTCCGGTGCCGACGACTATGTTGCCAAGCCATTTCACTTCGAGGAAGTCAGCGCGCGCGTTAATGCGTTGTTGCGGCGCAGCGGCGGCTGGGCGTCGTCGCAACTGGATGCCGGGCCGGTGTCGCTCGATATGTCGCGCCAGGAATTGTCAGTGCACGACACGCCGGTCGAGCTGACCAGTTTCGAATACAAAATTATCGAGTACCTGATGGTTCGCGCCGGGCAGGTAATTTCCAAAGCCGAGCTGACCGACCGGCTCTACGATCAGGATTTCGAACGTGACAGTAATGTCATCGAAGTGTTCATCGGCCGTTTGCGTAAGAAAATGGATCCGGACAACAGCCTAAAGCCCATCGAAACGCTTCGCGGCCGCGGTTATCGCTTCGCGCTGGAGCGAAACCAGTCGGGCTGACCTAAGCAATGTATTCCCTGAGTAGCCGGCTGCTGATATCCGTCAGTGTGCTGCTGCTGCTGTTCTTTGGCGCAACCATTGCGGTACTCGACACGGCATTTACCGAAGCGGGCGAGCAGGCTCGTCGTGACGTTCTGGGAGGACACCTGGTGGCGCTGCTGGCCGCTGCCGAACCCGGCGATGACGGCGAACTGGCGCTTCCGGAACGATTGCGGGAACCGCGTTTCGCACAAATCGGCTCCGGATTGTACGGTGAGCTGCGAGATGCGAATGGCGACATACTCTGGCGTTCGAGATCGGCCCTGGGGCTCGCTATTCCAACAGGCGTCATACCGGCCGTCGGTGTACAACAGTTCGAACGACAGTCGCTGGCCGACGAAACGCCGCTCCTTGCGCTGAGCCTCGCAGTGGACTGGGAATTCGACGATGGCACCACGCGCTCCTACGTCTTCAAGGTCGCAGAAAGTCTCGACTCCTATAATGCGCAGGTCGCGGAATTCCGCGGCCAGTTGTTCACCTGGTTCGCGGCGGTGGCCGCCACCATGTTGCTTGCATTCTCATTTTTGCTGCGCGGCCTGATGAAACCACTGCGCAAGATTGAGGCCGAAATTTCCGAGATTGAAAGCGGTCAGCGCGCCTCGCTCTCCAACCGCTTTCCGACAGAGTTGACCGGCGTTGCTCGCAACATGAACCTGCTGATCGATAGCGAGCGAGCTCGGTCCGATCGCTATCGTTTTACGCTCGACAACCTCGCGCACAGCCTGAAGACGCCACTCGCGGGCATGCGGGCCTTGCTCGGTGACAAGCGGAACGAGGATTTTGAGCAGCGTTTCAACGATCAGATCGATCGGATGGATGAAATTGTCCGCTACCAGTTGCGCAAACCGGCGACCGCATCGAAAGAGAGGCACGTATTGCAGGCCGTGCAGGTCGAGACTGAAATTGCGCGACTTGTCGACGGGTTACAGAAGGTGTATCGGGACAAGGCACCGCAGATCACTGTCAAAGTCTCCCCCGGCATGCAGTTTCGCGGCGACAGTGGCGATTTCCTCGAACTCGCGGGCAACCTCCTCGACAATGCCTGCAAGTGGTGCAAACACCGGGTTGAGGTCACTGTTTTACCCTCACGTGCCTCACCGGCAGTCTCGAGCGGCATGGTGTTGACGGTCTCTGATGACGGACCGGGCATTCCGAAAGAGTCCGCGGACACCTTGCTCGAACGAGGCATGCGACTGGATGAATCGACGCCCGGGCATGGCATCGGGCTGGCGGTCGTGAACGATATTGCACGTTCTTACGGCGGCACCTTGTCGATTGAGCAGTCGAAAATGGGTGGCGCACAGATTACAGTCTCGATTCCGCCGATTTCATCGGCCAAATCGGAACAGGCCTAGATGCGCATTCGCTTTATCACGACCGGCGGCACGATCGACAAAATTTATTTCGACGCGTTAAGCGAATTCGAGGTGGGCGAATCCGTCGTGCAACACATCCTGACGGATGGACTCGTCGATTTTGAATACGACGTGGTTTCGCTGTTCCAGAAAGACAGCCTTGAAATTACCGCTGACGATCGGGAGAAGATTCGACAGTTTATTGCCGACGATGATGCCTCGCGTTACATCATTACGCACGGCACGGATACGATGCCGGAAACGGCCGACGTGCTGAGAGAGCTCAAGGACAGAACAATTGTGCTGACCGGGGCCCTGACACCGGCAAGGTTTCGAACGACCGACGCGGTTTTCAATGTCGGTATGGCCGTGGCTACCGTGCAAATCGCAAAACCCGGCGTCTACATTGCGATGAGCGGGCAGGTCTTTGAAGCCGGCGCGGTCCGAAAGAACCGCGCCGCAAACAGGTTCGAAGCTACAGGTCGAAGTTAATTCCCTGCGCCAGCGGCAGGTCCTTGCCCCAGTTGATCGTGTTGGTCTGACGACGCATGTAGGCCTTCCAGGAATCGCTTCCCGCTTCACGACCGCCACCGGTTTCTTTCTCGCCGCCAAACGCGCCACCAATTTCCGCGCCCGACGTGCCGATATTGACGTTGGCGATACCGCAGTCGGAACCACTGGCCGAGAGGAAGTATTCGGCATTCTGCAGGTTGTCGGTGAATATGGCAGAGGACAGGCCCTGCACAACGCCGTTCTGCATCTCGATCGCCTCGTCGAGCGTGTCGTAGGACAGCAGATACAGGATCGGGCCGAAAGTTTCGGTCTGTACGACGTCCCATTCGTTTTTCGCAACGGCGATGGCCGGCGTGATGAAATTACCCGGGCCTTCAATGCGCTTACCGCCGCAAAGGACTTCACCGCCGGCCTTGACCACCGCGGCGCAGGCCGCTTCGACGCGGTCGATCGAAGACGCATCGATCAACGGGCCCATCAGCGTATCCGGCTTCAGTGGATCGCCAATCCGTATCTGGCCGTAGGCTTTTACCAGTGCGGACTTCAGTTCCTCGAAGCGGGAGCTGTGCGCGATAATACGTCGTGTCGACGTGCAGCGTTGACCTGCGGTGCCGACCGAACCGAATACGATCGCAGGAACGACCAGTTCCATGTTTGCGAATTCATCGACAATGATCGCGTTGTTGCCGCCGAGTTCAAGCAGCACCTTGCCCATTCGGGCAGTCACACGCTCGCCGACGTGTTTGCCCACCGCACAAGAGCCGGTGAACGAGATCATGTTGACGCGCGGATCATCGACAAACTTGGCAGCCAGTTCGTTACTGCCGTCATTGATCAGGAAGAATACGTCCGGCAAATCGAGTTCGGCCAGCGCCTCGTTAATGATCTTTTGTACGGCAACGCCGCACAAGGGCGTTTTTGGAGACGGTTTCCAGATATTGACGTTGCCGCAAACGGCGGCGATGCAGGCATTCCAGGCATAAACAGCCACCGGGAAATTGAACGCCGAGATCGTGCCGACGACGCCGAGCGGGTGCCATTGCTCGTACATGCGATGCTGTGGACGTTCGGAATGCATTGTGCGTCCGTACAGCATGCGCGACTGGCCGACCGCGAAATCGGCAATATCAATCATTTCCTGGACTTCACCGTCACCTTCGGCCTTGATCTTGCCCATTTCCATCGCGACAAGGCTGCCGAGCGGATCCTTGTATTTGCGCAACGCGTTGCCAATGCGTCGAACCGCTTCGCCGCGCACAGGAGCAGGAATATTGCGCCAGGCTTTGTACGACGCCTGTGCCCGGGTGACGACTTGCTCGTATTCCGCCACTGAGGTCGAGCGTACGCTCGCGATCAACTGATTGGTCGCGGGATTGAAGGATTCGATAATCGACGCGGATTTGTCACGCGACGCCGTCGCACCGAACCAGGTGCCATCGTTGACCGCGCTCAGGCCAAGTTGATCCAGAACTTTATGCATGGTGTTTCTCCTCGTGGGCGCGCATTGTGCCTAGGTCGCCGCACGCTTTCCAGACCTGCGTCATTTGCGGGCACTGAAAAAAAGACGACAAAACAAGCGCTTTCAGTGTCTCTTGCACCGGATGCTGAAGCGATCTGAAAAAGACAGCATAAACTGTTGATTACATGAGAAACTTTTGAGGCAGTGACAGACCCGTGGCATAGTCCGGAAATTCCGCGCCCCAAAATGCGTATCCCACACCAACAGGATGAAGATCAAAACGTGAGCAGAAACCTGGCTAGAACCGAATGGCATCCCGCAAGCTGGCAGAGCAAGGAAGCCGCGCAACAGGCGACCTACCCGGACAAGGCGGCACTCGATCGGGCAGTCAGTGACCTCAGCCGGTTGCCGCCCATTACGACGTCCTGGGAGATCGACGACCTCAAAGCGCATTTTGCCAAGGCGCAGCGCGGCGAAGCGTTTGTCCTGCAGGGCGGCGATTGCGCGGAGACGTTCGACGAGTGCACGTCGGAGAACATCGTGGCGAAGCTCAAGATCCTGCTGCAGATGAGCCTCGTGATGATCTACGGGCTGAAGAAGCCGGTGGTGCGAGTCGGGCGCATGGCGGGGCAGTATGCAAAGCCGAGATCCGCCGACACGGAGACGCGCGACGGCGTTTCCCTTCCGAGTTTTCGCGGCGACCTTGTCAATCACAGTGGTTTTACAACCGACGAGCGCGTGCCGGATCCGCAAATGATTCTGCGCGGCTATGAGCGAGCGGCGCTGACGCTGAATTTCGTGCGATCCCTGATCGATGGTGGATTCGCGGACCTTCACCATCCCGAGTACTGGGATCTCGACTGGGTGGGGCACTCGTCTGCCGCCAATGAATACCACGCGATTGTCTCGTCAATTTCGGATTCGCTCGATTTTCTCGAGACCGTTTCCGGACGGCAGTTTCACCGGACACAGCGTGCCGATATTTACGCGGCGCACGAAGGCTTGCATCTGCATTACGAGCAGGCGCAGACCCGCTACCTCGAGCGACGCAAGCGATGGTACAACCTGACGACGCATTTTCCGTGGATTGGCATGCGGACAGCCGAGCTTGATGGCGCGCACATTGAATACTTCCGCGGCATCGCGAACCCGGTCGGCGTGAAAATAGGCCCCGGAATGACGCGGGAGTGGTTGCAGGGACTGATTTCCGTCTTGAATCCGAACAATGAACCGGGGCGCCTGACGCTGATTCACCGTTTCGGCGCCAAGTCCATTGATGATCACCTGCCGGGGATGATTCGCACCGTCAAGGAAATGGGTTCGCCGGTATTGTGGGTCTGCGATCCAATGCATGGCAACACGGAAAGCACCTCGGATGGCACCAAGACAAGGCGCTTTGACAACATCGTGTCGGAGCTCGAGTCTGCCTTCAAAGTGCACGAATCGATGGGCAGCTACCTGGGCGGCGTACACCTCGAACTGACCGGCGAAAACGTCACGGAATGCACCGGCGGTGCACGTGGCCTGACAGACTCCGATCTCGCTCGCGCCTACAAGTCCACGGTCGACCCGCGCCTCAACTACGAACAGGCGATGGAAATCGCAATGCGCATCGCTGGCCTGGACAAACCCACCTGAATTCCGGTGGCAGTCACCCTAACAGTTAGGGTGGCAGTCACCTTATCCGACAATCCGAGATACGGTGACTGCCACCTTATCTTTGTAGGGATTGCCAGGCCTTGGGCGTAGTGATCTGGCGGGTTTCGCCGGGTTTCAGGCTGTCCAGTGTCCACGGGCCCACTGCGTTTCGTATCAGGCGGAGTGTCGGCAAGCCGACTTCTGCGGTCATGCGTCGGACCTGGCGGTTTCGTCCTTCGGCCAGCGTAATTTCAATCCAGTGGTCGGCAACGTTCCGGCGATAGCGAATCGGTGGGTCACGCGGCCATAGACCTTCAGGTTCGTTGATCCGCCTTGCTGAAACGGCGCGGGCCGGCCCGTCCTTGAGGGTCACACCGTCGACGAGTTTGTCCAGCTGTGCGTTGGTCGGCGAGCCTTCCACCTGTGCCCAATAGCTCTTTTGTACTTTCGACCTCGGCTGGCTGATACGGGCCTGCAGGCGGCCGTCGTCGGTCAATAGCAGCAGGCCCTCACTGTCGAAATCGAGCCGGCCGGCCGGATAAACGTCCGGGACATCGATGTAGTCCGCCAGTGTCTTGCGACCGTCAGGATCCGTGAACTGGCACAGCACCCTGTAGGGCTTGTTGAAAAGAATCAGCACTTTTTGTCGTCCCCGGCGATCTGTACAATGCACGCCTTTCCCGACCCACTGGATCCCGCATGCACTACGATCATATCAATGTGCCCGCCGACGGCGCGCCCATTACCGCAAATCCCGATCACAGCCTGAATGTCCCGGACTTCCCGATCATTCCATACATCGAAGGCGACGGCATCGGTATCGATGTTACGCCGGTGATGCTCGATGTGGTCAATGCGGCCGTCCGGAAGGCCTATGGCGACAGGCGTGCGATCAAGTGGATGCAGGTCTATGCCGGTGCGAAGGCGGCCGAAATCTATGGCGACGAGAATTTTCTGCCGGATGAAACGCTGCATGCTTTTCAGCACTATCGCGTTTCGATCAAGGGTCCGCTTGCAACACCGACTGGCGGAGGAATCCGCTCATTGAATGTCGCGATTCGCCAAACGCTCGATTTGTACGCCTGTGTGCGTCCGATTCGATATTTCCCGGGCGTGCAGACACCAATGCTGCAATCGGACCTTGTCAGTATGACTGTGTTTCGCGAGAACACCGAAGATATTTATGCCGGCATCGAGTTTCCAACAGGCTCGGAAAAAGTACAGAAACTCATAAATTTTCTTCAAACGGAACTCGGTGTCACGCAGATCCGGTTTCCGCTGAGTTCCGGTATAGGCATAAAGCCAGTGTCCCGCGAAGGATCGGAGCGCCTGATCCGAAAAGCAATTCAGCACTGCATTGCTCGCGACATGAAGTCGGTAACTCTGGTGCACAAAGGCAACATCATGAAGTATACCGAAGGCGCGTTCTGCCACTGGGGCTACGAATTGGCCGCGACAGAATTCGGCGCGAAGAAAATCGGTGACGGGCCTTGGCTTTCCTTCAAGAACCCGAAAACCGGGAACGAAATCGTGATCAAGGATGTCATCGCCGACAACTTCCTGCAGCAAATCCTGTTGAGACCGGAAGACTATGATGTCATCGCAACCTTGAACCTCAACGGTGATTACATTTCCGACGCACTGGCGGCACAGGTCGGCGGAATCGGAATTGCGCCGGGCGCGAACCTGGCTGAGTCCATCGGCGTATTCGAAGCCACTCACGGTACGGCGCCGGGCTTCGCTGGCAAGGACCGCGTCAACCCCGGCTCGCTGATTCTCTCTGCTGCGATGATGTTGCGATACATCGGGTGGGACGAGGCGACCGAACTGGTACTGAAGGGCGTTGCCAATACGATCGCGAACGGCGAGCTGACTTTTGACCTCGCGCGACTGCGAACAGCGATTCAACAACCGAAACGCAAAGACAAACCGCACGGCAAAAAAGATGTGGAGCAGGAACTGGATCAAATGATTCCCGGCGCCAAGTTGGTCGGAACTACTGGATTCGGCGAGGCGGTCATTCGCCATATGGATGACTAGGCAGCTTGATCAGTAAAAATATTTTCGACAGGGGATGCCGGGCGTGTCCGCGCCTTGCGACGTTTCTCGATGAGGTGCAGCAGCGCTATCCGGACTACTACTGTCGACCCGTTCCGCCGTTTGGTGCGCCGGACGCTCGATTCCTGATTGTCGGGCTTGCACCCGGTATGCACGGTGCGAATCGTTCCGGCCGCCCGTTCACCGGCGATCATGCCGGCATCCTGCTTTACCAGATGCTGCACAAGTATGGTTTCGCAAGTCACGATCATTCAGAGTCTGTTGACGATGGACTGGCGCTTGCCGATTGCCGCATTACAAATGCCGTAAAATGTCTGCCACCCGATAACAAGCCGGTCGGCGCAGAGATCAATACCTGCAATTCCTTCCTGGCGAACGAACTCGATTCGTTGCCGAAGAGGTCGGTTGTACTGGCATTGGGCGGTATTGCGCACCGGGCAATTATCAAGGCACTGGGTGAACGACAGGTTGAGTACACCTTTGCCCATGCGGCGGTGCACGAACTTGGCCAGTTCAGGTTACTCGATTCCTATCATTGCAGCCGATACAACACCAACACGCGGCGGCTGACCGAGGCCATGTTCGACGCAATATTTGCAACCGCTCGGGAGATGTTGGATAAATCCAAAGGTGAATGACGAGGCACCATTCGAGGTCAAAACATTCCTGCGGACGTTGACGCACCGGCCCGGTGTCTACCGCATGCTTGATGAGAAACATAAGGTTATTTATGTCGGCAAGGCGAGGGACCTCAAGAAGCGTGTTTCCAGCTACTTCAATCGCACGCATGATGCGATAAAAACTGAAGCCATGATGGAGCGCGTAGCGCGTGTAGAAGTCACTGTCGCGAACACCGAGGCAGAAGCGCTGATCCTCGAAAACAGCCTCATCAAGCAGCATAAACCACGCTTCAATGTCCTGCTCAGGGATGACAAGAGCTACCCCTACATCTACGCATCGACGGAACATGATTACCCGCGCCTGAAATTTCATCGCGGTCCACGTCGCAAGAAAGGACGCTATTTCGGACCTTATCCGAGTACCTCGGCGGTTCGGCAGACGCTCAGCGAACTGGAGAAACTTTTCATGATCCGAAACTGCTCCGACAGCTTCTTTCGCAATCGCTCGCGACCCTGCCTGCAATACCAGATCAAGCGCTGTACAGCGCCCTGTGTGAACCTGATTTCGAAAGAGCAGTACGCCAAGGATATTGATGCGGCAATTCTATTCCTGGAAGGCAAGAACCGTAGTGTGGTCGATACTTTTGTCGAGCGCATGGAAGAGGCCTCGTTGCTGCAGGACTACGAACAGGCGGCACGCTTCCGTGACCAGATATCGAAGCTGAAAGAGATCGAAGCGCGCCAACTGGTGAAGCGCACAAGTCGCATGGACCTCGATATACTCGGATTCGCCTCGAACGGTGCGATTCACTGCGTCACCGTAATATTCATCCGCAATGGGTCGGTGATCGGAAGCCGCGATCACTTTCCGCGACTGCAGGGCGAGACCGACAAACAGAAAATCCTGAATGCGTTCGTTGCCCAGTATTATCTCGACGGGGACGCACCTGGCGAAATTATTGTCGAATCAGCGATCGAAGACGGCGATTTGCTGCAGCAGACTTTGACGGAAAGACTGGGTCGCAGGGTACAGATACGTTCGCGGGTGCGAGGCGATCGTCTTCGCTGGTTGCAAATGGCACGAACCAACGCCGAGCAGGGCCTGAATCTTCGCGTCGCCAGCAACGCAACAATCAAGCGCCAGTTTGTAGCTCTCGGTGAAGCGTTGGGTCTGGATGAAGCGCCGCAAAGACTGGAATGCTTCGACGTGAGTCATACCTCAGGCGAGGCGACCGTGGCATCCTGCGTTGTGTTCAATACGGCCGGCCCGCTGAAAAGCGATTACCGCCGCTTCAAT
>DDIP01000042.1 GCA_002338605.1 Proteobacteria bacterium UBA1847
GTGCAGCTTACGACGCCACGTTATGTGAGAAACCCGGAACCATCTTGCACGGGATTCGTGTGTTGCAAGTGCAGCCGGGTTCTGCAGGTGGAGCAGCGCCAGCTCCACCATGTCCGGCACGTAGTCCGGATTTGGACGGATGTCGCCTGGCGTACGCTGGCGGACAATTACGGTTGGCCAGAACTTGTCCCTCGCCTTTGACTCCCTGGCCTCCGCCAGCAGCGAATCGAAAAGCGCGTTGCGTGGCTCGCCGTCGATGCCAACCGAGACCTGCAGCGCCTGGAATGCACGCTTCGGTATTCGCTTCAGCGCATCGACCGCTGCCTCGTGCGTTGCGGATCGATTGACGCGGCGCTGGTCGTTTCCGATGGCTGACTTGATGCTCGGGCCGCGCTGATCGGTCTTCTCAGCGGCAAATATCGTGCGCCAGTTCTTCGGGCGCTTCTTTCCAATTCGTCCCGGCGTGCGGGCCGCTTCAACGATCGGATCGGGTCGTCGAAAATCGCCGTAGGGCGAGCGTGCGGCCAGTGCTGCCAGTACATCTTCCGGTGTCATTTGCGACGCTCCAGTTCTGCTGCTTTGGTTTTTTCATCAAATGCCGGAAGCGTCTTTGCCAGGATGCCCAGCACGCGCAGCAAGTGCTGTGTGACGTTGAACTCGCTGGTGTTCTGCTCAATGGCAATCTCACTGACGCTGCGCCACTGCAGGAAGTACTGCGAAAATACCGTGTACGCCAGTTCGTCGTAGTTGAGTTTTATCTTCGCAACGGCCTTGTCGACGGCTTCAATGCTCGCCGGAAAGCCGCGCAGCGACTGCTTTCGGATCCGCTTTGCAACCGCCTCATCGACCCTGAACGTTCCGGAAACCTCGTCGTTCCTGTCCACCGGCAGGTTCCGCGTTGCCCAACAAGCCCAGGTCACTACGCGCTCGCGGATCTGCTGATCGACCGAATCAACTGCAGTCATTGCCGGCGTTTCTCGCAAAACGGTTTCATGCCAGCGCCCTCGATAGCGGCAACCCCAGGTACTGCTCAAGATCGTTTCGAGCGGCGCGATAACCCCACGACACGGCAACCGCTAACCCCGCCTCCTCGAGCCGCGCAAGAATTTCGAGCTGCTCCTTGTCCGGCTTTGCCCCGTTTTCGGCTTTCAGTTCCTGCACGAAGCCGTGATAGCCGTTGCGGGGCAAGTACAGCGTGTCTTCGGGCCATCCCTTGCGAACGCCCTGCCCTTTGAAAATCGCCGCTTCGATTTTCGATCGGGCGCCACCGTTTGGGGTGTGCGCGAAGTAAAGCCCGGGCCGCGTACCGTCCTCCAGCACGACGCTGTCAATCCAGCGAATGAGCTTTGCGCCGGCCACTTGCTCCGGGCGCTTGCGCTTTTTGGTGCCGGCCGACCGAGACCTCCCGAACCCGCTGCGGCGTGTTTGTCGAGCAGTCGTTGCCATCAGTCGCTGCAGCCCGTCGCCTGACGTCGTGCTTCCTGCCAATCCGTTTTTTCTTCCTTTGGCTGTTCCTGGCTGGTCACGCGCATCGACTCCGCCGCTTCGGCGACGATTCCGACCATCGCCATCTTCCGCTGGTGGGGCCCGTCCGCTACCCGGGAATTACGTGAACAGCCAAGATTAGAAAGACCGGATTTTCCACTGGGTTGTTCAATGGGCTGTTCCTTAGGCTGTTCCCCTAGCAATTTGCTAGGGGTCCCCTCGCAATTTGCTAGGGGTACCCCCCGCATTTTGCTAGGGGTACCCGCCGCATTTTGCGGGGGGTCTGCTTCCTGACCCCTCGCAATTTGCTGGGGGTCGCACAGGCTTCGAATCAGCCCTTCGTTGATCGTTACCAGGTCCGATTTTCCGGAGTCACGGCTGATTTTGATCAGCCCGGAATCGTGAAGCCGGTTTTTCGATCGGCGGATTGTGTCGACGCTGGTGCCGCGCTGCTCCGCCAGCCGCTCATTCCCGGGCCACACTTCCGCGCCGTTGCGGCGCGAGTTCAGGTAGCTGACCAGTGCGCACAGAACGCTCTTGTCGGTCAGCTTGAGGTCGAGGCATGAGGCCGGTGCGTCCAGCACGACGAAGATGAGAGGCTTCGATTTCTTCGGTTCGTCAGACATATCGCTGGCGCCAAAACGTGCATCCGAGCTGTATTAACCCAGCGTCCCTCATGTTGTTTCCTCTGTGGTTTTTGGGCACATGGTCACGCGCAGGCCATGACCCATGAATCCGAAGCGTGCGTGCCGTTGCCGTTCGAGCAACTTGGCGGCATCGATGATTCGATCGTCGTCGCCAATCGGGATGTCGTTCTTGATCCAGCGGAACGGCAGAAAAAACTCCGCCAGGCCGCTGCGGAATGCTTTGTGATACCGGTCGCAGCGCGCAATGATCAGGCCCAGCAGTGCGCTCGCATCCGACTCAACGGTATCTCCGGTGGGTTCTTCTTCTGGTTCGCTCTTGCTTGTCATCGCTCTCTAGCTATTTAACTTAACTTGTTGAATTTCCGGTCGATTATTCCCGGATTGGCCAATTTGGTTGACCGAATCGCCAAGTACAAATAGGGTTTTCAAAACAAAAAAAGACCGCCACGTTGCGAAACGGCGGCGGCCAAAAACATCGACAACAGGTCACTCAGCACATGCGACACGACTCACCCAGCGGCCTTACTTCGAAAATATTTTTCCAGATCCTCGAGGGTATTAATTCTTGGATATTTGACTTCGCGACGCGCAACCTTGCTGAGTGTCCGGATCGACACCCCACTTCCTGCGGCGACAGCCGGCCAACAACCCTTCGATTCCTGGAGTTGTTCAATAACGTAATCGTGAAGCGATTGTTCCATGCCGCAAGTCTAGGCCCGTCTTTGGGCTTTTGCAACCCACTAACGGGCCCAAGTTGCCGCTAAGATGCAAAGCTATGGGAAATAGATCCAAGCGCAAGAAGTTCGTCTCGCATGAAATGCGAGAAATATTGGCTGAGAATATTCTCGAGCGAATGGACCAGGTATTTCCCGACGCGGCCAACAAAACCGAAGCGCTGTCAAAACGGACCGGAACATCTAGATCAACCGTTCAGCGAGTGACCAATGGGCAGATCGGTGTAACACTTGACGTTCTGGCGCAGCTTGCTATGGGCCTGCATTGTCAGCCCCACGATTTGCTGTTGCCACGCCAGCCAAAAACAAAGCAGCGCGAGCCGTAAAATACAGCGCAACCGCCAAGATTGAGTTTCGTTTTGGTTCGTTCGTCTCGATGATCCGGAGCGCTTCATACAGATCGTCATGAATCCGGTCGTGCAACCTCGCCATCACCCACCCCTATTCTGGTTACTCCAGATTTTTTATTATTTACCAAAATTACCATATACGGTCTGCTCAATGAGGCCGCCATTACATAATTCGTAAGCCCATCTTTGGGTTGACAGTGCCCAAAGATGGGCCTATCATCACCTTCAGCTTAATTCTGAAGGTTGCTCGAATGCAAATCGCTCACCACGTTATGAATCGTCAGCACCAGTTGCCACGAGGCCGTCTCCGATGACCTCGCGCGCTCGCCCGGAAGACTTCGCCCGTCCCGTCAGTAAGGACGAAACGATCAGCCGCTTGCGCGCCGAGAACCTCACCCTGCGAATCCAGAACGAAACAATGGCGGAGGCGCTCACCATGCGCCCGGCTCAACTTGTACGCATCGGCAAGCTGATCGATCGGCTGACAGTCCTGATGATGGAAGAATTCACCAATGCCCCGGAGGTGGAACATGAAACCTTTTCGACGTGATCAGATTACCCCGGAGACCCGTGTTGACATAACGGGACTGCACTCCCAGGACGCCTTCGTTCGCACCATGAAGTCGTTCGGCTGGAAACTCAAGACTCGCCCGGACGGCAGGCGATTCATGGTTCGGGTATCGCACTAATGGACCTTGTTGCCGGATTCTTTATCGGTGTACTGGCGACGATAGTCGCGCTCGCGCTTTGGAAGGTCGCCGCTCTCTACTACCAAGCGCTAGGACGGCCGTAGCATGCAGAACGACCTCAATCGCCACGAGAAGTCGATATCTTTTCGCAACTGCAATGTCCGCCTGGTTGACCCGGAGGATCCGCAGGTCTCTCGCCTTCAGTGGAAACACTATTGCAGCATCAAGTGGATCCACGAACATCCGCGCGCGCGCCGCATGCGCGGACGACTGTTGAACCGGCTTTCGAAGCTGGTTGGCGATGGCAGCTTTACGAGCGATCGCAACACGCTGCTGTCAGCCCCGCCAGCGAGCCCGGAATGAAACTTCCAACCGCAGAGCTTCCGGAGCTCACGCGCAGCGAACAAGCCCGCGTTGCTGAGCTTCGACAGGAAGGCAGAACCGACGATTTTATCAATAGCTATTTGCGGGCGTACCGATCGACCGACGCTCGCTTGAAAAAGGCAGGAAAAAAACGATGAGTCAGAAACAACTGGTCGCCGGCGAGATCCGGGAAATTCCAATTTCAATGTTGAAGCCCGACCCGCTGCAGCCTCGTCAGGCGTTTCGCCAGAAACCCCTCAACGAGCTCGCCAACAACATCCGCTCGCGCGGCATTCTGCAGCCCATCACCGTCGTGCCTGCCAATGGCAAGAGCTACATGATCAAGATGGGCGAGCGGCGCTATCGAGCCGCACAGATCGCAGGCCTGAAGACGGTGCCGTGCACACTGGATGCCACGCTTGCGGACAGCGATGCCCAGGATATCCTGATTGACCAGCTGAGCGAGAACGACCTGCGCGAGAACCTGGACCCGATTGAACGGGCAAGGGCGTACGACCGTTTGCGTGACGAAGGTCTCGGGCCGACCGAAATCAGCAACCTGCTCGCCAAACACGGCATCCAGGTATCGAGGCCCGCAGTAAGCAATACGTTGCGCCTCCTGAAGTTGCCGGCGAAGGCCCAGAAGGCGGTGACGGACGGAACCATCAAAGAGGCGTACGCGCGCCAGCTTGCAACGCTCTCGGAGTACCCGGAAATTGTCAGCAAGGCCACCGACGAAATTCTCGCCGAAAAGTGGGAGCCGGTTGACGCTCAGTACGTGACGAGCGTTTTGTTTGATCTGGTCAGCGAGAACGGCGAGCTACTGAAGGATCCGTTGAGTTGCGGCAAGAAGAGCCCCTGCCTTCTTTCCATTAAAGACTGGAACAACCGCACCGTTGTCTTTTGCATGGATCCGGAGCATGCCGCGGAACGTGAGTTGAAACGTTCCGAGAAGGAGGCCCGGGCGGCAAAACGCGCCAGCAAGAATGGTGCGTCGAACAAGGCCGCCGGCCCGGATCCGCAGCGCGACGAACGAAAAGCGTACTTGCGCAGCGAAGCCATTCGCGGCCTGATCGATGATGCATTGGTGCCATACCTGACGACCGTTGCAACTTCGCCACCGCTGTGTACCGTCCTGCTGACCCCATTGCTCACCTATGTTGCGATTGGGTATCCAGTTTGCACTGGCAGCCAGTACGACAACTATAGCCACTATTTTCCACATGCAGCACCGGAACAGTTTACGCATTCAGCCCGCACAACCAAAGAAATGCTCTTGGCGCTTCCCCGCGAACTTAAAACCGGAAGCCTTGCTCAAGTCTTGAGTAGCGAGCTGGAGGCTGAAGCTCACGGAAAGATTGTGGCTGCGATCATCAGGTCGCTTCACCTTGAACAGCGCCGCGAGCTCGCCCACTACCTCAATATCGACGTCACTGATTTCTGGCTGGTCACTCACGACTACGCAAAGCTCTTCACCAAGCCGGAAATAATCGAGCTCATTGGCAAGAATTTTGAGGGTGGCGGCAATCGACCCGCCGGCGAGTGGCGCCAGCGCATGGTCGATGAAGGCGGCGTTTCCGACCTGGTGCGTTCGATATGGGATGGACCGATCGCGAACGTGGAGGGCGCTGAGGAATGAGTTCCCAGCTCAATTGCTGTCACCCGCATTGCGACACCCGGCTGGTTAAGCGCGGCACGATAGTCTGCGGCCGCCACTGGTACCAGCTGACGAAAGAGCAACGATTCAGAGCGCTGCGCGCCAAAACGACCGAAGAAGTTGGCGCACTCAAGATCGAGTTTGCTCAGTACTTCCAGACGCGAATGATAGGCAGCCATGAGATTGTGCGGTGCCGCGAAGAGACCTGCAAAGCGGACCTGGTCTGGCTCAAAACCGACTATGGAAGCGTTCGGTCAGTATACGCTGCAACGGTGTCGGCTACTGACACCCTATACGACAGCAGGAAGCATCGAATGCACATGAGAGAGTGCCCTGCAATGGAGAAACACGGATGAGACTTGCAACGCTTGGAGAATACCGGGAGGACTATTACACGCCAAAGTCGCGGCCATCGATGGACCGGCTCAGACGCCTCGCCAGCAACGGCGACATACCGGCGGTCCGCCAGGGCAAGCGCTGGTTTGTTGACATAGACAAGGTCGAAAACGACGATGCTGATGAACTGTTCGAACGGATTCTGAGGGCGAAGTGAGAAAACGGAAATACAGGGACCTCGAGAAGCACCTCTATTGGAACGGCAAGGTGTACGTCTACCGGAAGCCGGACCGGACGATTGTGCCGCTCGGAACCAACAAGGCCAGCGCCAATGAGGCAGCTCGCCGGGCCAATGCGGTGCTGTATCCGCGCGACCTGTATCACAAGATCATGGGCGAGAACATGCCAACGGTCGGCCTCATTCTCGATCGGTTCTGGCATGAGTTTGTCGTGCCAAGGTACTCAGAAAAGACATTGCCGGACCTCAAGCACAAAGCCGGTGTCATCCGTGAAGAGTGGGGTGACCTGTATCCGGATGCGCTGTCTGTCCTGATCGTTGCCGCATTCGTTGACCGGTTTCCACCTCGCCAGAGCGAGCGCTACGCAGGCTTCCTGCGAATGTTTTTCAAGTGGTCCCGATCCAAGGGCTTCTTCGGTGAAAACCTGGCAGACGATCTCATTACGCGCCCCGTATCCGTTGAGCGTCAGCGACTGAGTATTGAAGGCTTCAAGGCAATACGAGCATGTGCCGAACCGTGGATGCAACGAGCAATGACGCTGGCGCTTCAATCACTGGTTCGCCGGGAGGACCTGGCGTTGCTCCGCTTTGACCAGTACGTCGACGGCGTGCTGGCGATCAAGGCGCTAAAGACGGGGGTTCACATACGCATTTTGGTTGGCCCTGAGCTCGATAAGGCAATTCGCAACTGTCGTGACGAAGTCGCGTCGCCGTTCATGGTACACAAGTTGCCGACCCGAATCACGAAGGCCGGAAAGCTGCGCCGCGAACATCACACCCAGGTGCTGCCCGAGCAACTCACCCGGGCGTTCAGCGACGCTCGCAAGGAAAGCGAATTCTATGACGAGCTGACGCCAGGACAGCGCCCTACGTTCCACGAGATACGCGCCCTCGGTGCGAAGCTGTATGAGGATGCCGGTATCAGCCCGAAGCCACTGCTGGGGCACAAGGACGACGCCAGCACGAAGCTGTACCTCGATCGACACAAGATTGAATGGATTGATGCAGCTGGAGGGCTGAAAATATGACAACCGGAAACCGGATGAATGGTCGGCGTGGAGAGATTCGAACTCCCGACCCTTTGCTCCCAAAGCAAATGCGCTACCAGGCTGCGCTACACGCCGAATGCATCACCAGTACAACGTTTGTACAGGTGGTTATTCATACAGTTGTTAAGCGGTTGAAATGGCTGGTGAAAATTGCGCGTCAGGTTAAGTGCATCTGCTCCCAAAGCAGATTCTTCAGCGCCGGTAAGGTACTGGAACTAAAAGAAAACCGCAACTTTATTGCTGTATGCAAATACAGGTTTTTTCCGCGTTTTCACGTCAATGTAAACAACAGCTTACAGGCGATTTGTACAACCGCCGCCCGGTGCCAGGCATGAAAATAACCGAGGCCGTCACGAATGCCGTGCTTGACACCAACACCATCCTCAGAGCCGGCGTTTCTCGGGAAGGCGTTTCTGTAGAAACGGGCTACAAGCGGTCAACCAGGAACGCCTACATCCAGCGGTTGATGTTGCGAAAGCTGCTCGTTGTTCGCGGGCAGGATCTGTACGCCAGCCCAACTTTATTTGACAGCTCACACTTCGCAACAAAGGAACCCCATGCATAAGAGTGACGAAGAACGTTCGATGGTGCTCGCCCAGCTGGCCACGGCCGCTCGCGAGTCGCTTGATGGGGACCTTGGCATTGTCCTGGTGTCGGGGCCAAGGGGAACCGCGAGGTTTTCCTGCGTCGGATTTTCCGGCGAAGAGTCCATTGCTTCGCAGGAAGACATGACCTCGTACTCGATAAGCGCGTTAGCTCATACACTCAACTCAATTCTTGACAAGACAACTGGCGGCGAATCGAGGCTCGTTATTCGGTCGACCGCCGGCGACCAGGAGGTTGGACAGGCGAGCATTTCCGCCGACCTAAAACTCGTCAATCTTGACGTTAGCCCGGAAAAACACTGAGAGGTATGCGCTCGTGAAAGTCGTCTTGTTCGTTTTGATTTACCTGGTCATTTCGTTCGTGTTCTCCGTATTGATCGGTAACTGTATTGCGGTTGGAGGCGGTGAAGAGTGAGCCATAACGAGGATGAAAAAACTATTCGCCTGGCACCAACACCAATTGGCGTCGGCATCATCATCCGAGCGAACCGCTGGCAGGCAGACGTGGCTCGGAAAATTCACGAAGGTTTTCGGGTGCCAGCACGTCTGTTGCGGCGCAAAGACGAGGGGAACATAGATGTTGACTGACGAACAGATCAGATCGAAGCGAGAGGGGTCTCACACCAAGAGGGTGTGCGTCGAAATTCTCGCCGAAAGATTGCGACAGATAAGCGATGAAGGCTGGTCGTTGGAACATGACGATAAACACAGCAACGGTGAAATGGCGCAAGCGGCCGCCTGCTATGCGGACTACTCGGCTCTCGGTGAAGACATGATTATCGAGTGTGACGAAGACGGCCTGCCAGTACCTGGCGGTTGGCCTTGGTCCGGCGGATGGTGGAAACCGAAGGGTACCAGACGCGATTTGATTCGCGCTGCTG
>DDIP01000360.1 GCA_002338605.1 Proteobacteria bacterium UBA1847
CCGCCGCGATCTTGCCGACCTGTTGCGCGCCGCCGTTGCCAACGGCCTGGAACCACATATTGACCGTCGTTTCGAGTTCGACGACGCCCTTGCCGCCTATGCCTGGCTCGACGAGGCACGGCATGTCAGCAAGGTACTCGTCGTACAGAACTGATATCGATTTTTTTGATTTGCCCCGAGGAAAGACCAATGAACAAAACAATGAAACTGCTGGCAGGCATCCTTCTGTTCAGCCTTGGCGCTTGTACAGCCGAGACACCGCCAGAAGCAGAGCAACAGGCGGCCCCTGAAATCCCGCAGCTCGTTCGCCCGGACGGGACCTACCCGACGAAACCACTCGAAAAAGATGTGGTTGTCGTCAAGGTGGTGCAGAACATCACCGAGAACATCCAGCAGTCCGAGAGCATCGAAGCCGGGCTTGCGGAGAACCTGGGGCGCATGCAGCACTGGATCGACAAGGCCTGCACCGAGGGCAAGAAGCCCGATTTCATCCTGTTCAATGAGTTCCCGCTCACCGGGTATTCCTCGGGATCGCGCGAGGAGAAACGAAAGTACACGATCGAGATTCCGGGTCCGGAAACGGACGCGCTCGGTGAGATGGCCAAAGCCTGCGACACGTACATCATCTTTGGCAGCTACGCACGTGATGCCGAGTGGCCCGGGCATATCCTGAGCCTCAATCCGGTCATCAACCGGCAGGGTAAGGTTGCGTACAGGTTTTGGAAGACGCGTAATGCGACGCGCTATGACGCGAGCGGCGAGGTTCCCACAACGACGATCGAAAACGTGCGTGACAAGTTCCGCGCCAAGTACGGCATCGAGGCTGAGTACCCGGTCCTGCAGACGGAGTTCGGCAACATCGCCGTTAGCACCGTGCAGATTGACCCACTGGTCTTCGCGGCGTTCGCAATGCGCGGAACCGAGATCATGTTCCGCACGGCGACCGGTTTCACGCCGGCCGACGTTCGCGCGATCGCCTACTACAACAATTTCTACTCGGCGATGTCGAACATGGCGGTGCCCGCCATGCTGCCGTAGGCCGAAGCATACGGCGGCAAGTCGCTGATCGTGGGTCCGGGTGGCGTGGTCCTGGCCGAGGAGCCGACCAACACCGAGTCAGTCATCGAGGCGGAGATCCCGATCGCCAAACTGCGCGAGGGCCGCCGGCTGCCGCGCTACCCGATGGAGATGGTGGAAGAGATCTTTGGCCAGTTCCAGCAGGAGCTCCCGACTAACCACCTCGATATGCCACGCGATGAATTGCCGCAGACCCGCGAAGAGATGAAGGACCACCTCGATAACATCAGCCGTTGGTTAAACCCGCCGGGTGAATGACCCGGCCTCTGAATATCTAATTTTGAGATCACAAGGGGCTAATAAATATGATCTACAGATCATCATGGTCGTCGGTACATTAGCAGTAGAACCAACAATTACCTGACTCCAGGGCGGGGAAAGACCATGAAAGCACTCAGATCTGCAATAGCGTTGTCGATAGCGGCGGGCAGCACGTGTGGTCGGGTTCTTTGACGACGGTGTTCACGTGCCCGGTTCCATCGCGTCGCTAGGGCTCGAGGATGTCGAACGCGTCGAGATTATTCGTGGACCGCAAGCGGCGTTGTTTGGCCGCCGGACTTTTGCCGGTGCCATCAATTTTGTCACAAGCAAGCCGACCAATGAATTCGAAGGCTCGGTATCCGTTTCGGCGGCATAAGACGACGAACTCGAGGGGACGGTCCGTATCAGCGGCTCAATTGTCGAGGACAGGTCATATGTCTCCCTTGGCGCCTGTGAGGTGCGAATTCCTATTCATCGCAAGATCTCGCGAAAACCGTAAGCTTGTCAAGCTCTCCTGACAGGCTACGATAAGGTCGCAATGCGTGATGTCCTTTTCCTTCTAGTCCACCTGCTCGTTACCACCGTCCGCTTGGTTCAACCAGGCGGTGCACGTTCCGTGGTCGCGGAATCATTGCTCCTGAAACATCAACTTCTGGTCCTGAACCGGCCGCGTCGGCGGGCACCGGACTTGCGCCCTATTGACCGTATCATCGCGGGCCTGTGCGCTCGCCTAATCTACCCTGCTCGGCTGCTTCGCTCCGCCATCGTCCTGAAGCCTGCCACAATTCTGAACTTCCACCGGTCGCTCGTCAGGCGCAAGTACCGGGAACTGTTCACACCAATACGAAGACGTGCACGCCCAGGGCCCAAGGGACCGTCGCCGGAACTAATCGCTGCTATCGTCGAAATGAAACGCAGGAACCCGCGCTTCGGCTACCGGCGGATTGCCGATCAGGTATCGTTGGCTTTCGGTATTCCGGTCGACAAGGATACTGTTCGGCGAGTACTTGCTGATCACTACCGACCCGACCCCGGATCGGATGGTCCATCGTGGCTGTCGTTTCTCGGGCACTCCAAGGACAGCCTTTGGAGTGTCGACCTGTTTCGCTGTGAATCGCTAGGCCTTCGTTCGCACTGGGTCATGGTCGTCATGGACCAATGTACAAGACGAATCATTGGATTCGCCGTGCACAGGGGAGCCGTCGATGGCCCGGCTGTCTGCCTGATGTTCGGCCGGATCATCAAAGGAGCAGCACCGCCCGCCTATCTGAGTTCGGATAACGACCCGCTCTTTGAGTTTCAACGCTGGAAAGCAAATCTTCGGATCCTCGAAGTCGAGGAGATCAAGACAGTGCCGTATGTGCCAATGTCCCACCCATTCGTCGAACGGTTGATCGGGTCGATCCGGCGCGAGTATCTTGATCGCGTACCGTTTTGGAACCCAAGAGACCTGGAGAAAAAGCTGTCTCGTTTCCAAGACTACTACAATCGAGAGCGTGCGCATCAAGGGCTGAACGGCAGAATTCCCGATCCAGGTACCAACAAGGAAACTATGAAGCCTGCTTGCCTTCGAGATTATCGCTGGAAATCATGCTGCCGCGGTCTTTACCAAGTGCCGATTGCGGCGTAAATAGGAATTCGCCCTACACAGGCGTTACAAACCTGTTTCGGCCACCATTGCACCAAATTTGCGCAAAATGCAGAAAGAAATGGCCGGTAGAGCGAAGAAGAAGATTAGAAGTCTCCAGGATCTCGCCGATGCCGCGGGGGTCTCCCGCGCTACGGCGTCTCGGGCACTGAATGACAACCCGGTAATCAGCCTGAAGACGCGCAAACGCCTGCAGTCGCTGGCCAGAAAACACGGATATTCAATCAATCAGAAAGCCCGCGATTTTCGCCTGCAGCGGACCAGTGTCATTTCGGTCGTCTTCATGCTCGACATACGCTCTGAACAGCACATGTCGGACCCGTTCTTCCTCGACATGCTCGGCGGCATCGCTGACGCCCTCGCCGAGCATGACTACGACCTGCTGCTCGCCCATGCACCTATTACTGACGTGCTCGATTTGAAAGAAAGCCGTGTCATGCAGCAGTCAGACGGAACGATCTTCATCGGCCAGGGCGAGCAGCACGAGCAACTGAAGGAACTGGCGGCGGGTGACAATCACATGGTCGTCTGGGGGTACCCCGTCGCAGACAAGAACTACGTCGTCATCGGCGGCGACAACAAGGGCGGCTGTTACAAAGCGACCAAGCACCTGCTCGAGCTTGGCCGGCGCAAGGTTGCCTTCTTTGGCAATACGAACAACCCGGAGAATGCAGCACGTTATGCGGGTTACCTGCAAGCGCTGGATGAGTACGGGATCGCGGCCAATCCAATGATTGAAGTCGATGTTCCTTTCGAGATGCACCGCGCTCGCGAAGTCATCGTCACGATGCTCGAATCAGGAGTAGAACTTGACGCCGTCGTCTGTATCTCGGACGTCATGGCGCTGGCTGCAATCTCAACGTTTCAGGACGTAGGCCTGGATGTGCCCAACGATATTGCGGTCGTCGGCTACGACGATATCTCGCTGGCAGCATACAGCAGCCCACCGCTGACGACGGTTCGGCAAACCATCCGCCACGCCGGCAGAGTGCTCGTCGAATCGGTACTTGGCCTGATCCGCGGCGAACACGTCCCGGACACGATGCTAACCAGCGAACTGATCGTGCGAAAGAGTAGCGGAGAGAATGGCTAGAAGAATCCGGTACTAACCCAGGCGATATACCACTAGCGCAGCCGCTATTTTCGGCTAAAGGGCGGACACTTGGCGCTGAGGTGTTTCTATTGATAACCGGAAAAAGTGGGGCAGAAACTTGCCCCCCTTTTCCCTAGCCTGTCCGACGCATAGACGATACAGTGTCGTCTATCAACACGAAAAACTGTTGATTCAATACTTGCATTAACACCGTCGTCGTTGCGGTATATCAACGACACCTGCTCCGAATTACGGAGCGCCCAAAGCGCTGACAGGGATTGTGAAAGCCAGCGCGCGGCCTGAGCCGTTCGATCCCCTCTTAGTGACCCAACGCGGTTTGCCTCGCCCTGCGAGTCGCCGTGCCCCAACCTGACGCTTCGGCGCCAGGGTTTCACTTCATTGCGCCATCCCCTGGCGCAACTCTTAGCTTGATCGCAACAGCCGATCACGGTGTTGCTGCCGTCATGCCGGATGCGTGACCCAGCAATCCTCGTGATCGATGCCCTGTTGCACCGT
>DDIP01000363.1:0-8289 GCA_002338605.1 Proteobacteria bacterium UBA1847
CTGTTCCTGACCGAGGACGCGGTGGCGCCGGCCTCGATGCTGTCTCCTTGCATTCGCGGCACCTCGATCTCGATGACCTACCGCGCCGCGCGGCGGTTTTGCGACCGGCTTGTTGAGCTGGGTGTGGCACGGGAACTGACCGGGCGGCCGACCTTCCGGCTCTACGGGATCGCATCATGACGGTTGCGACAAGGAAACGGAAACCTGCGGAGGAGGGCGGCGCCGTCTTTGACAGGGAGCTCGATGACCTGCCGCAGGAGCTGCGTTGGCGCGAATGGATGGGACGGATCGAGGCAGTGCTGTTCGCCAGTGCTTCGCCGGTCGGCCGAGAAGACCTGGCGCGGGTGGTGGGGCAGGGGGCCTCGGTGGAGATGCTGATCGAGGACATCCAAGCCGAGCTGACGGGTCGTCCTTACGAACTGGCCCAAGTGACCGGCGGCTGGATGTTCCGCACCAAGACGCAGTTTGCAGATGCCATCAATGCCGCCGCTGATCTGGGCGACCAGTCCCTGGCTTTTACCGAGATGGAGATGGGCGTGCTCTGCGCCATCGCCTATCATCAGCCGATCGACCGGGCGGGCCTCGCCGACATCTTCGGCAAGGAGGTCAGCCGCGATCTGCTGGCCCGGTTGCGGTACAAAGACCTGATCGCAAGCGGGCCCAGGTCTCCGCGGCCGGGGGCACCGCATACTTTCGTGACCACGGAAACGTTTCTGGTGACGTTCGATTTGCAGAGTCTGCGGGATCTGCCGGAGTTGCAGGTGGCAAATAATGGCTAGGAAATCGACATTTAGTTCAGAAGCTACGCTGACGACAAGGCTAAGGTGTGCCATCGATGGCGCGGTTCGAGCATTCCGGAACCCACGGACAGCGCTTTTGCTCCAAACAAATCTTCGAGCCAGTCAAAGCGCTCAGTCGCTCTTCGATTATCGCAACGACTATCAACGCAAACCATTTTCTTCGCTACTTGAAGAGAATTGCGGAATGGAAAACGAGCTTTGCTTGGTCACACTCCAGACCCATATCGCGCGCCTAACGCAGCTTTTCGGAGAACTGAGTAGTAGTACTAACAATGCATCCTTCTCAGCGTGTTGGTCCAACTTGCACCTTGCTGCATCCCTAAGGAGCCTTGGTGTCGATACGGATGTGTTTGGCGACGGACTTTGGTGTAGCTCGGTCTCTGAGTACCAAAGCGCCGTCGATGAAATTGGTGGCCGTTTCGTTGCTGGCCGCTTGATTTACGAACTAGTCTTTCATGCCTATGAATCACTTGGTGAGCTGTTCTGTACGGCGTGTGGTTCAGTGACGTCCCGCCAGATTACTAGAAAGTTCATTGAAACCGAGAGACATCAACCATTGGTTGGCCTGATGGATGTGGCGTTTGAAGCTGTCGGCCACCCTCCAGTTGCCTTTGACCTGAACACACAGGACGCGAAAGCAGCAATTAAGAATGCATCCTACGTCGCGTTGGCAGCGGAAGTCACAAGGCAATTCAGGAACGCTCTTGTGCACGGGAATTTCTCAATGTTGGAGCCAGAAGACTGGGGTCCAAAGTCCAACGATAAGACAGCAGGGAAACAAACAAGCATCTTTCGCTGGCATATTAGGCTCTGCCTATTACTCATCCAAGTGATGTGTCAAAGAAGCGCGGGGACCGAAGAATTGGAAGTTTCTGAAACGTTGCTAAGAGTTGACGAAGTGATCACAAGTCTTCACCGCCAGGATCAACAAGATAATGATGAAGATGACCCGGAGCAGCATTCGTTCGCATCATTCTGTGCCGTGCCACGGTTCAACTATTGGTTAGCCTAATTGTATTGGTTCGGCCAAGTGTGCCTCGAAGCTAGAGCTTTTCCCATAAACTCGGCATTGGCTCGCCTACGGCGTCGGTCGTCCGCGAGGTTCTCAATTGTGGGTGGGGTAGGGGACCTCGGTTGAGTTGTTGATAGACGAAATCTGGGCGGAACGGATTGCTCTGTCTTTTGGGAAGTCGCCGTCGGAACGACGTGCCGTGCGCGAACGCAGCTCTTTTGTGCGACTAAGGCCACGACAAGCGTTGACAGAGTAGATCATATGATGTAGAAAGTAAAATCATATGGAGAAACTCATGCTTGAACCGATCCAAACAACCCCGCAGCAGACATATGTTCAGCCGATCGATCAACAGGACAAGATCGCTGCGATCATCAAGGGCGTTGTGAGAGCAGCAGATGCCTGGGGGCTATCGAACGCTGAGGCTGCAACCTTGTTCGATGTTCCGGGCGCAACTTGGGGTCGCATGAAGGCTGGCACCTACAAGGGTATTTTGGATCAAGACAAGGTGACCCGCGCCAGCTTGCTGATTGGGCTCTACAAGGGGTTGAGGCTGCTGTTTAACGGGCCGCTTACCTTCGGATGGCCGAAGACCGTAAACGCGGGACCTGGCTTCAACGGGAAGACCCCCGTTCAGATCATGTGTGAGGGAGGCATTCCGGCCATGATGAAAGTGCGACAACATATCGATGCGCTCCGGGGTGGGGTGTGATCAGAGCAGCCGATCTGAATTCGGTTGAGTTCACGGACCCCAAGACTGTCAGGCTGATTTCCACCGCCTATATCGACGAGCCCGCCATGGCACCATTGGCGGACGGCGAGGAAGATCTGGCAATTCTGGAAGAAATCGAGGGGATGACATCCGCACGGCAAACCATCGCCCTACCAATTCCCGGCGGACTTCACCCCGGTGAACTTCTCACTGAGGCCGCCGGGTATGGTTGGACTTTGGTCAACGCTGCTTTCTGCTACACGCGCTCCACGGGCAACAGATTCAACGGGCCCGAGCGAGGTGCGTGGTACGCGTCATATGGCGACCTTGCGGTGGAGACCGCGCAGGCCGAGGTATCGTGGCATCTTACGCAGGAGCTTGAAGCGACCGGTATCTTCGAGAACACGACGTCCTACAGGGAGCTCTTTGCAGGCTTCACCTCTCAGTTTCATGTCATCGACCCTGAAACGAAGGATGCCGTTCTGAGTCCAGATCCGGCTCTTGCATATCCGGCAGGTCAGGTCCTGGCGCGTGATATCCTTGCTTCCGGCGGCAACGGCATCCTCTACCCTTCGGCTCGCCAAGCATCCGGTCAATGTCTGGTGGCCCTGCGGCCCCATCTCGTACAGAACATCCGACAAGGCGCTACTTGGGATTTTGTCTGGTCGGGCGCACCCGTTCCTACAATTCACAAACGCTAACCGGCAATCGAAGGAGGCAATCGGAGCATTGATGTATTACCTTGATGGCCTGGCGAGCTGGCCAATGCGTCCGGAAGCCAAAGACGCACTCATAGAAGCACTGGCCCAACCCGGAAATGCGAACTCCAATCACGTTGCCGGCTGGCAGGCCAACAATCTCTACGAAAAAGGAAGAAGGGCGGTCGCTGATCTCATCGGCGCTGCGCCGAACGAGATTTTCATAACCTCCGGCGCTACGGAGGCAAATGCGCTCGCGATCATAGGGGCTGCGCGCACCCTTGCGGGTCAGGTTCCAAGTAGAAACAAAATCATTCTGTCCGCGCTGGAACACGACGCGGTTCGGCGTCCTGCAGAAGCGCTGCGCGAGCTGGGCTTCGAGGTTCTGGTGTGTCCTGTCGGAGCAAGTGGTTCGATTTGCCTGGAAAGTTTGGAGGCTCTTTTAGGCGAAACCACACTACTCGTCAGCACGATGCTTGCTAGCAATTTGACAGGTGTGATCCAACCAATTGAAAGGATAGGTAAAATGGCGCATGCAGTCGGTGCGCTCATGCATGTCGATGCTGCACAGGCAGCGGGCAAGTATCCCATCGACGTATTCGATCTCGGCGCCGACTACCTCAGCCTGTCGGCCCACAAATTCGGGGGACCACAGGGGGTCGGTGCGCTGTTCGTTGCCGCGAACGCCCCTAAGCCATCCGAGCTGACATCCGCAAGACCGTTGGAAGAACATCTGAGCGGAACGCAACCGGCCGCGTTGGTCGCGGCGATGGGCCGTGCAGCGGAGATATCGCTTCAGAACATGGCGCGTGAGACCGTCCACAGTATGCGCCTGATTTCTTCGTTCGAGGAGCAACTCTCCGGCGACGGATTGCGAGTGGAGCGGCTTTTCCCATCAAGTCCGGCGGTTCCCGGAGCCGCCGCATTCATTATCGACACGCCGGCGAGCTCAGATCTGATCGACAGTCTGAACACCAAAGTATGTCTTTCGAACGCATCTGCCTGCCATTCCGGTTCTTTGCAGCCTTCACCGGTTCTTTCCGCGCTGCATCTCACTCATGACGAGCAGAAACGCTTCCTGCGCATAGGCGTCGGGTGGTGGCTTTCCGAAGACGATATTGGCTCGGCGACGGCGATCATGGCCGGCGCAGTGGAGAAAGTCCTCCTTGCTACTGGTGGGCTTCACCAGTAGCATAGGCTTATGGCCGATGTATTTGACAATTGGTCCGGCAAACCGCAATTCGCCGGGCACGAAACATTCCCGCTGCGCATCCTTTGGTTGCGCAAAGCCTATGACGCGGTTCGGGGCGGCGCCCCGCTGACGGTATTCAAGGACGACGAAGCCATCTCCCGGTTCGGCGTTGGCCGAAACATGGCTGTTTCAATGCGATTTTGGGCGCAAGCTGCGGAAGTTATCCAACTCGACGGCAAGGAGCTAAAGCCCGACGTTTTGGGAGACCTGCTCTTCGGCGAGACTGGATTTGACCCTTTTCTGGAGCATCCGACCTCTCTGTGGCTCATCCATTGGAAACTTGCATCGGTGCCGGAGCACACCACAACTTTCTACTATTGTTTCAACGGCTTATTTGGCCACGAGTTCCGATCGACAGATTTGGTGGATGCCATCGAGAAGTTGATCGAGCAAAAGGGATGGCGTGGCGCTCACAAGACAATCCAAAACGATGTCACGGTCTTTCTGCGGAGCTACTGCAGCCGACCGAGCGGGGCGATGGATGACGCTGCGGAGCCTTTGCTGGCTGAACTGGCATTGGTTCAGGAAACCGGCTCGAGCGGATGGTACGAATTCTCGGTTGGTCCAAAGCCGAACCTTCACGACGCCCTCTTCGCCTACGCATTGGATGCCTACTGGACTCGGGCGCACGACAACCGCGCGACGCTCGCCGCAGAATTGATCTGCCACGACGCCGGCAGTCCCGGCCGGGTGTTCAAGATGGACGAAGACAGCGTCATCGAGCGGCTGATGCGGATCGACGAAAGCACTGGTGGTGCCTTCGTCTGGACCGATACGGCTGGCCTGCGACAGGTCCAACGCAATCGGCGTCCTGAGCCAGATGCTCTGCTGCAAAGCGCATTCGGCGAGATCGCGCGCCGCGGAAAGGCTGCATGATATGGCGCCTGAAACGCTCTCAGACAAAGTCAGACTAAACGGCCGGTTCGTGCGAAGTGCACGGATCGACATGGACCTGACCGGGACGCCGCCCCTTCAAGGCTATGTTCTCCAGGCCAGTACCGAAAAATCGCTCCTCGCGATGGCCGCATCGCTATCGGAGGGGGCGCAAAGCGCCTTTACCTGGACCGGACCCTACGGCGGCGGCAAGTCGAGTACAGCACTGCTTTTGGGTAACCTCGTTGCCGGTTCCAAGGAAGGAAAGGCACTCGCACGAAAGATCGCCGGGCCGAAGCTGTCAAAGGCCATTGCGAAGGCCTTCGATCCCAACTTGGGCGATTGGACCGTTATTCCGGTTACTGGAAGCCGTGTTAGCCTGAGACAAGCCGTCGCGGAGAAAATCGCAGAGCGATACAGGTGGACCCGCGCAAAAAAGGAACGCGCGACCAAGAGCGATGGCCAACTCGTCCAAGACATATCTGAGCAGGCCAGTCAGGGACCAATTGTTCTGGTTCTGGATGAACTGGGAAAGTTCCTCGAAGCCGCGGCGGATAAAGACCACGATGCGCACCTCCTGCAGGATCTGGCTGAGATAAGTGCCAGAAGCGAAGGTCGCTTCGTTGTGATCGGGATCTTGCATCAGGCTTTTGAGGCATATGCGGACAAGCTCGCTTCGAGCGCCCGTCTCGAATGGGCCAAGATCCAGGGGCGGTTCCAGGATCTGTCCTTCCTTTCCGCAAGTGATGAGACGGTCAGGTTGCTCGGGCGGGCGATCGATACGGATGAGAACCCTGGCACAGCGGAAGTCCAGGCAAGAAGTTTGGCCACATTCGTCGCTTCAAATCGACCGACGGACGAAGCGGAGCTGACCGAGGCGCTTGCGCAGACCTGGCCTTTGAACCCGATTTGCGCCTTGTTGCTTGGCGGGATCACACGCCGAAGTTTTGGTCAGAACGAGCGCAGCATCTTCGGATTCCTGGCGTCCGAAGAACCCGGGGGGTTTCGCGAGTTCCTGAAGTCGACATCGGCAACCTCAGGGGAAACCTTCGGCCCCGATCGTCTTTGGGACTATCTTCAGACGAACTTTGGTCTTGCTCTTGCGGCTGGTCCGTTGGGATCGCAAATGACGCTGGCGTTGGAGGCAATCGAGAAAGCGAACGTGCTCGGAACCGACCTGCACGTGACGCTGGCGAAATCGGCCGCGCTCATTGAGATCTTCAAGAACGGGACAGGATTGGCCGTCGATCAGGACGCCCTTTTGATCGCGGTTCCGGGGAGCAGCGTCTCTGATATCACAGGGGCGCTTGACGAGCTATGTGACTGGGGAGTTCTGCTTCGCCAGAAGCGAGTGGGTGGGTATGCCCTGTTCTCCGGCAGCGATTTTGACCTCGATGCGGCTCTTGAGAGATTTGGCGGTCGGACCACCTCCTCAGATCTTTCCCAAGTCGCCGCAAAAGCCGGCTTCGACCACATTGTCGCTAAACGACATTACTTCGATTGCGGCGTACTGCGAACCTTTGCGCTGCACGTAGAGTGCCTGGGGGAGCAATTCGATCCAAATGAGTTCAAGCGTACCGTATGTCGCAAGGCGTCAGCCGCGAGTGGTGTCATGGTGATGGCTATCGCGCCCCAAGACGCGCGCTCACCAGACATCGAAGCTACGATGGATGAGATTGTTCGGATCCTAAGGCGTACGGGCGTCGTCAGCGCAGTCTCTTTGGTCGGAGATGGGAAGCGCTTGATCGAAGATGCAGGCGACCTGGCGGCGTTGTCTCAAGTTCAAAAGCAAGTACCGCAGATAGCTGGAGATAGGATCGCGCGACGGGGAATCCGTGCACGTGAGGCATTGCTGCGCAATCGCTCGAACGTCGAACTCCAGCGCCTGATGCTGTCGAGCCAATGGCAAATCCTGAGGGCAAACGACTCTGAGATTGTGCTCTCCCTGTCCGCCGCCGCATCGCGCTTGGCTGACACTGCCTATCATTCGACACCAATCATCCACAGCGAGCTGCTGCAAAAGGACAGACCTTCCTCGAGTGCTGCGGCCGCGCTTCGAGCCCTTTGCCATGCCATGGTGAAAAGCCCGGATCAGAAGAACCTTGGCTTCGAGGGGTTTCCCGCTGCATTCGGTCTCTACCTTACAACTCTGACCCCGAGTGGTCTGCACCGAAAATCCAAGTCATGCTACGGTTTTGCTGACCCAGATAAGACCGTGACCGGTGCTTCTCTGAAGCCAGCCTGGAAGGTCTTGCACTCGAAAAAGGAGCAGTCGCTGGCGGAAGTCTATGAGACCTGGCGGGGCGTACCCTTTGGCATGAAGATCGGCGTGATGCCCGTTTTGGCGCTCGCATTCTTGCTCGCAAATCGGCAGACCTATGCTGTCTACCAAGACGGTCGCTTTGTGGCGGATCTCGATGACATCTTTGTCGACAGGATGCTTCAGGACCCTTCGGCCATAGTTCTGAGGCCCGCAGGACGTTCTGAACATCATCTGGCGTTCCTATCCCGGCTTGCGGAAGGGCTGGCCCTGTCTGATGCATCCGCACTTACCGTTGCAAGCGCGGCCTTCCAGCGTATCGAGGCGTTGAGCGACTTTGCCAAACGCACCAATCTTGTCTCTGCCGAGACCCGCAAGATCCGCGATGCAATTCGGCACGCAGACGATCCGGAAACACTGCTCTTCGAAACGCTTCCCGGTCTGAACATCAAAGGTGATCTAGTCGAAAAGACCGTCGCTGCGATTGAAGAGTGCGAGGCGGCCTATGATGGCCTCGCCAAAGACTTGCGGCATGCTTTGGCGCAATCCATCGGAGTTCCGAGTGACACCT
The DNA here is from genome assembly GCA_002338605.1 of Proteobacteria bacterium UBA1847. Taxonomy (GTDB): domain Bacteria; phylum Pseudomonadota; class Gammaproteobacteria; order Steroidobacterales; family Woeseiaceae; genus UBA1847. Next base: position 8,179 of record DDIP01000363.1, read on the forward strand.
TTGCCGGATGCCTTGAACGCGCAGAGTCCATTAAGGGCTTGAGCTCAGACCTGAAGTTCGAGGCTTTTGCGGCACGTGTTGGCGAGATTGAGGCCGGGACCGGCAGCCTGG
>DDIP01000363.1:8397-18992 GCA_002338605.1 Proteobacteria bacterium UBA1847
AGCCTGGAGGCGGTCGCCGGAACTCTGCAACCGAAGCCTATGCGCGACTGGTCCGACCGCAACCGCGAAGGTGCCTTGTCTGAGGTAGCCAAGCTCGGGCGCCGCTTCAGGCAGGCCGAAGCAGTGGCGTTGATGCGCGACCGAAAATCAAACACGGAAGCGATCGCTCTCATTGTGGGCGTCGACCCGAAGCAGCCGCCAATCCTCCAGAGTTTCGAACTCAGCGAAAACGAAAAAAAGACTGCGAGCAAGCTTGCGGACCAGATCATACGGAATCTTGGCCAAAGTGAACACGGGCACGAGCTCGTGCTGGCGGCGCTCGCTCGGGCTGTTGCGGCGCTCACCGACAATATGGACAAGATCGAAGCATGACCAACGAACGACACATTCTCGGGATATCGGGCGGCCGCGATAGTGCAGCCTTGGCCGTCTATATGCGCCAGAACCACCCCGACATCGACATGGAGTATTTCTTCACTGACACAGGGAAGGAACTACCAGAGGTCTATGACTTTCTGAACAGGCTCGAGGGGTTCCTTGGCAAGCGGATCAATCGGCTGAACCCAGATCGGGATTTCGATTTCTGGCTGGCGGAGTATGGGCATTTCCTACCGTCGGCCAAGACCCGTTGGTGCACCCGGCAGCTAAAGCTGAGACCGTTGAACCTGTGGCTGCGTGAGGACCTGGATAGGGGTGTCGTGGTTCACTCCTATGTCGCAATCCGTGCAGATGAACCAAATCGGGCCGGCTACAAGTCACAGCATCCAAACATGAAGGTGAGGTTTCCTCTGCGAGACGCCGGCATCGACAAGGCTGGTGTGGTCGATTTGCTGAAAGACACGGATATCGGCGAGCCAGAATACTACCGCTGGCGCTCGAGGTCAGGGTGCACCTTCTGCTTCTTCCAACAGAAGATTGAGTGGGTGCGGTTGATGGAAGAGCATCCTAAGGCATTTGAAGAAGCCCGGGCCTATGAGAAGACGGCTGAGGAACACGGCTCCCCCTTCACCTGGAGCGATGGTGAAAGCCTAGACGACCTCGCCAAACCTGAACGTGTCGAGGCGATCAAGGCGGACTATGAAAAGCGCCGGGCCCGCGCCATGCGCGCCGTGCGCCCCAACCCACTGTCAGCGCGCTCCGAGCCGTCGATCGACGAGATTTTTGGTGTCTTTGAAGGAAATTCGTGTGTTGTTTGCCACAAATAGTCTCCAGGCGCACTAGCACATGGATTCGCGGCAAAGTGCTCCGGCAAAGGGCGAGAAAGGCAATACTTGTTTAGAGTAACGGCAAGAACGGTTTTGGAACTCGGCTCCGAGCTTATCAGTTCGGACGTGATCGCCTTTTATGAGCTTATCAAGAACGGGTTTGACGCGCGAACCGAGAACGGCGTTGAGGTACGCTTTGATGTTGTGCTTGGTCTACGAAGCTTCAGCTCGCTTCGCAATCGCTCGGAAGAGCAAGAAGTCCCTCTGCAAAATCTCAAGGAGCGTTGTCTGTCCGAGCTGAACTCAGCCGCCACAACGATCTATGACCAAGCACGGAAGTTGATTGCTGCCGCAGATTCTTATGATCAACTTTCTAAAGCGTTGAACGAAGTCTATTCTCTCAACACGATCCGCGTCATTGATACCGGCACTGGGATGTCGGCGACGGATCTGGAAGACAAGTTCCTGGTCATCGGTACACCCTCACGAAAGATTGCCGTAGAGAAGTCCGTTGCCGAAGGGCAGAAAAAGCCGGATTTTCTGGGTGAGAAGGGCTTGGGCCGGTTGTCAGCAATGCGATTGGGCGGAACGCTCTCTATCGAAACCGCGCGAAAGAAAGACACGAAACTCAATCACCTATCGATCGATTGGCGGGCGTTTGAAGACGTCAATAAGATGATCGAAGATATAGATATCAAGGCAAGTACCTCTGGCGCAAAGCCATCGCCAAACTACTCCGGAACTATTCTTACTATCTCAGAGCTAACATCCGATTGGAACGAAGGCCGGATCAAACAGTTGGCCGCTGCAGATTTTGCTTTTCTGACCAATCCCCTTGCAGATAGCAGAAATCGACCACGAATTGCATTGGTGTGGAATGGTGAGCGCATCCCAGTTCCTATGCTTGGAAAGAGCTTTCTCAAGCTCGCCCACGCCAGCATTTGGGGGGCATACACGTTAGGAGAAAGCGGACCCCAGCTTACCCTGAACTTGAAACTCAGAGAGTTAGGTTTTGAGCACCCAGTTGTCGAAGAGCAGTTAAGGTTCGGGGAGAAGGACCTGTTTGCAATGATACGCGGCCGGGACGAGGCGATTCCAGAGGATGCGCTGACTGACTTGGGTCCATTCACCTTCGAGGCGCATTGGTACAATAGGCGCCGCGTTAAGGCGGAGGGTGGGATGGATCGCGAGCAGATCCTGAAGCTACACCGTCAATGGACCGGGATCAGAATGTATCGCGATGACTTTCGGGTCTATCCGTATGGGCAAGAGAAGGATGACTGGCTCGGACTCGATCGTGAAGCTCTTATGGCCAGAGGATACCTCCTCAACAAGATTCAGCTTGTCGGTCAAGTCGACATCAGTCGAAGCGCGAATCCCGGTCTCGTAGATCAAACCAATCGGGAGGGCCTGAGAGAGACCCACGAACAGCAAGCGATGCTGAGGATTGTTCAGTTCTCAATTCAAGACCAATTGCGCAACGCGATGAGGCGTGCGGAAACCAAATACAAGGCTAAACGTGCAAAACCAGTGGAAGCAAAGACGGAGATCGCAAGGCTCGAGACGAGAGCGCAGAAGGCAATCAGCAATTTGCGTTCAGTCACGACCAACCAAGAACGCGAAACGATAGAAGAACTACAACAAACATTGCTCGAGCTGACGGAGCTCGCAAAGATCTTGAGAGAACGTAACGCCGAGGTCGAGGGCGATGCGAAGCTAATGCAAGACATGGCCGGCATTGGACTGCTGGTTGAAATCGTCGCTCACGAACTCGCACGCACCTCAGAGCATGCTTTGGAGCGCATTCGGGAAATTCGAAGCACGGCAACGTCGGACGAGGTCGTAACAGGCTTGGATGGGTTGGCGGCTTCGATGAAGAGCATTCACAAGAGACTGCGCATTCTGGATCCATTGAGTGTAAGCGGACGACAGGCACCCGAAACCTTTTCGCTCACCCAGCTCATCAGCGAGACCCTCGAGGATCATCAGACCCAGTTCAATAGGCACGGAATTCATCTCAAGTATGAGCCGCCAAAAGACCGCTTCACGACTAAGACCGTCAAAGGCTATGTCGTGCAGATATTCGAGAACCTACTTGCGAATTCTGTCTACTGGTTGAGTCTTGAAAAGGAAAAGTCGCCTCTGTTCGAACCTCAGATCAGTGTCAGCATTGTCGGTTCTCCGACCAGAATCATTTTTTCTGACAATGGCCCGGGGATCGACCCTGAACATAAAGATCGCATCTTTGATATGTTCTTCTCCTTAAAAGAGAGCAAGAAACGGCGCGGCTTAGGTCTTTACATCGCTAGGGCCAACGCCGTCGCAGCAGGTGGATCACTCGAGCTACAAGAGGAGCCGGTAAATGATTTCGGGCGCCTGAATACATTCGAGTATTGTATTTCGGAACAAAGCTAATGGATATCCAAAAAAACGGCGTTGTTACCGCAATAATTGTCGATGACGGCGTAGATCCGTCACCCCTGGTGTCCGACCTTGGCAATGTGGATGATGAATGGTCGGTTTTCTGGGCTGATCTGACAGCCGAGGACAATGTGCTGCTCGATGAGATCTATCCCGAGCACAAGGATCTCGATGCGGAAGCACTGATCAAAGACCAGGCCTTCGTGACGCTCATGTTTGAACGACGGGGGGATTTCTCTGGTAACGCTCTCGACAAGGTGTTTGAGGCGTTCCTAGCAAATCAGCAGCAAGTTCGGAAGTTCATCGACGCCGCGACCGCGAAGCTTGATGGCATCGGCATGAAAGTAAGCGAAGTCGGTAGGGACTTTGTTGCCGCTGCAAAAGATGCCGATCTTATTATTGTCGATCTGTTTCTTGGGTCTGAGCAAGCGGAGGGGGATAAGGAGCGATCCATCAGCGGCTTGAAGGACGTTTTGAGTGATCGAGCCGACAACCCGCCTATGGTGATTTTGACCTCTGCACACAATAGCCTCCATGACCTTCGCCATGAGTTTCGCGACAAGACAGGCCTACTGGCATCCGGCTTCAGGACCATCAAAAAGTCGGAAATCGAAGAAGATGGGCACCTCGAGCAACTTGTCTTCGAATTATCCGAGCATCGAGAAGATGCACTGAAGCTGTGGTCGTTCCTGAAATCCTGGGAGACCGGCATCTCGCAAGCTCTACAACGCGCACAAAACGAGGTTCGGAAGCTCGATCTCGAAGACCTTTCTCACGTAAAGCAAATGCTATCGTCAGAAGGTGTGCCTTTGGGCGGCTACATGGTCGATATCATGGATGCAGTGCTCGCACACGAACTGGAGGCAGAACAAGGCGTTATCGACGCGGCGATTGCGCTCAACGCACTTGAAGCTACGTCCTTTCCGCCAAATTCAATCACGGGGAACAAGAATACGCTGGAAGTTGTTCGTAAGACGCTGTTTGTAAATGAAAAAAGAAGGCAACTTGATCCGAGTAGCGGCTTTCAAGTTTCCTTGGGCGACATCCTTGCCATTTCACCGGACGCGGACGGGCCCGATGTTCGGAACGGCACAATTTTCCAGGGCGAAGAGCGACGTGTCTTCCTCGTACTGACGCCTTTGTGCGACCTTGTGCGCGATCCACCGAAGGCCAAGCGTGTCCTATTGCTCGCAGGCACCTTTCACGATCACGGGGCGCTCAATTTCAAAGCTGTAGCCAATGGAGTCCATACCCCTGTCCTGGATCTGAATGCGGAATTGCGCGGTATCGTTAAATGGGACCTGAAGCATATCGAGACGATTGGGAGCGACGCGCTCACCAATCTTCTGCCGCCGCACGGCTCGTGTTTTGTCCCTGCGAGGTTGAAGGAGCATACGGCAATTGCGCTGCAACAAAAGTTACTCAGTGACCTGGGTCGGGTTGGAGAACTGAAAACCATGCCATCGATGTTCCCGGTTCGGTGTGTAGTGTATTTCACGAACAACCACCGCGAACTTGTCCCATTGGCTACGAACCTCGATGGAATTCTGGTAGGTGAGAGCTCTAATCGGCTCGCCTTCGACGCTGCGCACAGGTTTGACTTTATGAAAGAGGTCCGGGCGGCAATCGCAGAGGTTTACGAAACTAGCAGGGCGAAGCTCCAATCGACCTTGGCTCCAGGCGCGTTGGACGCTCTGTTCACAACGGGTGTTGATTACAAGTCAGATGCCAAGCCGAAGCCCTGCAAAGTGCCGGGTGATGGTGCGAGCGTCGAAATTGGCAAGATCATAATCAACGAATCCGCTCAAGACACCTTTCAGGATGTCAACCAACATCAGGGAGCCGGTTTGATCTTCGAGTTAAGTGAAGAACTAGCGAATGGCTAGTTCAATGGATGGCTGCGCTACCCGGAAGAAATGGTTCGGCCCTTGACCAAGACTTCTTGGCCAACCTCTATTCTATACTGCTCCGGAAAGAAGTGCATCATCCATTGCTTGAGAATTCGCCAGGCGTCAGTCGGACCGATCATTGATGACGCATCGATATACTCTGCGATCAGCTCGGCCGCCTGAGAATCCGAAATCCCTGAACTGCTGGCAGAAACCACTTTTTGGACGACTTCCAACTTCTGGAGTCGATCCGCAACGTACTCCAGGAACTGTTCCTCCGGGTAGCCTTCGGGCGGGCCCAGTGTTCTCAAATCGCGTTGTGCGAACTCGAAGGCCGACCGGACCATCTTTGCCTCGTCAAGCTCGCCGGTATATACCTTGAATAGCCGTTCTGGCGACGGGCAGAGGGGTATCCATCGAAAACTCGGATCATCGTCGTGCTCAACATCGATCGAGGTTATCTTTGGGCGCTGAGCCGCTAGGTCTGCGGCCTGGTGCGCGATCTGATCACGCAGTTCGGTCGTCACTGAGACGCAGCTGCTCATTAACGATGCTTCCCATGCCTGGAGCTCATGTCGGCTCATATCTAACTCAACAAGAAGTTCGAGATTGGTCGGGAGACGCCAACCAAGCGCTCGCCCGGTTAGGTTAGCGGAGCCGAGGAGACAAGACTGGTCGGCCCTGAAGAATTTGGCATGCAGGTTTGGGTGCCTCCAAAGCTGCGCGTTCGCGCGATCGGTAATGACCTCGAAGATCTCCAAGTCACAGACACCGTCTACGATATCTTCGGGTCGCCAACGTGTTATGCAGTCGATATGGAGCCCTGCCGAGATTGGGATGGCGGCCAATACCCGCTGGAGCGCATCGACCTTAATGAAGGGCGCAACGAGGACGACTCGCTCTTTCGCCGATGACACTAGTTTCAGCAGCTGGTCGCCCAGCATCTCACCCGCCATCAATCATCCTCGCCATCGTCGAGGAAGAACCGGGTCATCTTGCCCCACTCTTGACGCATGTCCGAGAGGCGTTGCTTGTGCCTGACTTCTTCCATTTCGTAGCGAGCCCAAGCCGAAAACACGATGCGTAGTGTGTCCGAAGCCATGTGTACGCGGTCGAGCAGTTCCTTCTCGGTATCTTCTTCTGTGTCCGGGTTCAGCGCTCTCACCAAGTTATCGTAGAATGGATGGTTGGAATTGAAGATAACGTTGGTGACACCGCCTTGGACGCTCTCCACGTTGAAGAACGCATAGCCTTCCATGGCTTTCTCCAGGAAAGCGACCTTGCGCTTTCTCGTAAGGATGGCGTCAGCAATGGCTTTGGCGACGTCGTCGGGATAGTGCTTGTCGTCCTTCAAATCGTCTTCATAGGCATCGCGGTCATCGGCTCCGAAATCCTCGGTGTCTCCTGGGGTCTCATGTCCTTCGTCTGCACGTTGGCGGAACTTCGAGGTGACGGTGTCTTCCACGCCTGGCTCTTCGTGACGCTTGCGACCGCCAGTACTTCGCGTGCCTTTCGTCTGCTGTTCTGTTCTTTTCCTCAGTTGGGTGATCTGTTCCCGAATGTGCTCGACGATAGGGATTAGGAGCGCCCGCGGGTCACCTTCGCTACTCGCTCGTTCAATGAAAGAGGAGCGGCTTTCATTCTCTTCTGCGTCGGCCTTCCAATCATATTGGGCCAGCTGCGAAAAGATCGTCGCACTTTGCTTGTTGTTCGTTACACCGAAGATTTCGTCGAGCGTGGCGGGGAATTCGACCTCAGCTCCCCACCATCGTTCCGTGGGGTCATAGCTGTTGGTCCAAGATGTATCCAAATCGAGTTCACGACCCTCTCGAACAATCGAAAGGCCGAGGTTCTTCATGGCATGTTTGCCGTACGGCTTTGAGCCGCGGTTCAGCCCGTCATCAGGCACAGTCTCTGGTTTGGCCCAACTAAACCTGACGAAGACTTTATGCTGCTTGCCTCCAAAATCGATTGTGAACTCTTCGTCGTTCTCGCCCCAACGCTGAAACATCGGAACCTTGTCAAAAGGTTCGGGAGTGGAGGAGTTCGGCATGAGGTAGAGGGGATCATTGACAACCGCCAACCTTCGGCCGGTGTTCCCACCCTCTTCGACCCGAACGAGGTGAATGGCGACACGGCCATCGTTAATGAACTTGCGATACATCCGGCCGATGATCGCCTCGGTATTTCGCAGGGTCGCTTCAGCGCCTCGCCATGTAAGTCGATACTCTTCAAATCGCGACCAGACAACGAGTGTACCGGACGTCCCCAAAATCTCGGACCGTTCGCGCCATTTGGCGGGAACGGGTGAAGGAGTTGGCGGAGGCACCCGATCTTTCACACCACTTTGAATGTCAGCGACATCCAGATAGGAATGAATTGCGTTGTCCGGACCGTTCGTCCAAGTCCAGACATCCAAGCGGCGGCATTGCGAAATCGAAGAGTTTGGAAGTCCCATGCCGAACCGTCCAATGCCAGCTCGATCCTCCAGGTGAGTGCCGTTTCCAAACTGTAACGCGATGGCCAATGTTTGTGCGGACATCCCATTGCCGTTGTCGATGGTACCGATCTCTTGCAGGCGAAGACGCTGCTGAGAATTCACCTGCTCGTATTTCTCGACACAGATGAGCTCGACTTCACTAGCATCAGCCTGAATCGAGTTGTCGATCAGCTCTGCGAGTGCGTATGCGGTATTTCGATACCCACTATCGCGCATCGCTTTGACGGCGAGTTCCGGTGGAATAATGAATCCGGACTCAGCGGCCCCATCTTCAACAATCTCGTTCATTCCAAACATCTTCCCAGTTGCAGAAAGCGTCGGCCACGTCTCCGAAGCCGTGCATTTCAGTATCCGTCACCGTGACGATCTCTGAGGTTTCATTTCCCCCAGCTTTTACGCCTCGCGTAGCCCGGCCCACCATTTGGCTGTAGAGAACCAGAGATTTGGTTGGGCGGGCAATGATGGCCGCGCTCGTTTGCGGTGCATCAAAGCCGGTTGTGAGAACGCCATAGTTGAACATCACAATAGGTTCTGGCGCCTGGCTCTTGAAGCGTCGAATAGCCCGTTCGCGAGCTGCCGGAGGAGATTCTCCGGTGACGACAAGTGCTTCAGTGCCCCGTGCGAGCATGATGGCTGCCAGCATCCTGGCGTTGGCAACCGATGGGGCAAAGACAATGACGCGGCGATGGGACGACACGAGTTTCTCGCACTCTGCAATAATCCTGAGGTTTCTTTGTGTGCTTTGACCTAGGCGCTCCAGAACGCTCCCCGGCACATCGATCGCCTGTGACAGGCCCTGCATGTCTTCGTGCGATAAATCGAGGCCGGCCTGCACGTTCAGTGTCCGGAAGCGCGGACGAGCAAGGTAACCCTCGTCCATCAGGTATGTGACCGGGTCGGGGTGGCCCTCGATTTCCAACATTACCTTTTCACGACCGAAGAACTCGGAGAGCTCTTCATCTTTGCTCAAATCATCCCAGGTTCGTCCCGGAGTGGCCGTCAGGCCTAGCAGACGCGTCGTCGCCCGTTTTGTTGCCAGGGCATCTAGAACGGAGCGGTATGTTGGGGCGATTGCTTGGTGTGCCTCGTCGATGACAACCAAAGACACCCGATCAGCCAAGGTGAGCAGATCGTTCACTGCGTTCTTTTCCAACGCGGACATCTTTCCCAGGCCGGCGACGACGAGCCCGTCCCTGGCGTTAGTGAGATCGACACGTTTGTTTCCCCAAAGCCGCCAAAGCCCGACATCCCTGTTGCCAAGGAAGCGCCACGACTTTTGAAACTCATCGGCTGCTTGATCGAGAAGCTCAATGTTCTGTGCGAGCCATACGACTAGTGTCGGCTCACTGGCGCTCAGGTGCGATCCTACGAGGTGCATTGCCGTACGTGTTTTTCCTGCGCCTGTCGGCATGTGCAGGACACCACGGTGGGGACCTTCGAAGAGCATCCGTTCAGTGCGCCTTGCAGCCAATCGCTGATGCTCAAAGAGCCCATAGCCGACGGGGGCGCGATCATTTCCTGGAAGCTGCGCCCCTGGAGCGGTCGGGTCGTCGACGACACCAAAAAAGGAAAGCAAGGCTGGGAGGTTCTCTGCGTCCGAGGCAAGGTTCAGTGCATCATCGAAAGGGTTTCGCCCGGCTGGAGTGCCGAGTTTCGTGCAAAGCTCACGCGCTTTCCTTAGTGGCATCAGAGAAATTACGGCGTCGCGCAACGTTTCGTTCATCAGCGTCTCGGCAGGATCCAACATGTTCACTGCCAGCTCCGCCAATTTCTCTGACGTGCTGAAACCCGGTTCCAACCCATCCATAATGTCGAGCATTTCGTCAGGAAGAAGGGCTTTGACTCTCCCAGGCTTCGCCAGGCGTAGGAGCTTGGAAAATGCAAGACCCGGCGAGTCCAGATCAATGTCTGTATCGGGTGACATGGTCTGCTCGCTGTCCTCTCATTCTTTCTTTCAGGTTTGTTGGAGAAGTTATGCCACATTTTGGTGCTGGCCTGCTATGCCAGTAAGACGAAGCTCCAAACTATTCCTAGGGTTAGGTTGTGGCTTAGAGGAGTCTGTGGGCTGAACGCTGGGCTTCTTCGTCATCCAGATGCTGAAAAGCTCCGAACGGCATCCGCAGTTCTGGGAAAGGCGCGGCTAGTGGAAATCCCGGCTCGGAAACAGCTTCTTGGCCTGTTCGCGCGGATGCCGGGCGGTTGATCCTGCACCACTACGCGTGGGTTGGTGCGCTGCCTCGGCCTGACGATCACCTGCGTCTGTCAGTGGCCGCCCGAGGCTTGAGAGCATCGGCGAGATGTCCTCGATCCGCTCGGCAATCACATGAACGACCTGTCCTTCGCGTTCGACCTTGCCGGTAACGCGCAGGAGCCGCCCGGCGATCACCGCCTTGCGGAAGGTCTCGTAGACCCGGCTCCAGACCACCACGTTGGACACGCCGGTCTCATCCTCGAGCGTCAGGAAGATCACGCCCGATGCCGTGCCGGGCCGTTGCCGCGTGATGACGAGACCCGTCACGGTGATGCGCCCTGTGGCCCGATCCAGCCGTTCATGCGGCAGGCTTTCCGGCAGGCGCGGCC
>DDIP01000169.1 GCA_002338605.1 Proteobacteria bacterium UBA1847
GCGATGCAGTTGTTCGACCTTGATGCGGTTGCAAAGCTAAACCAGCTCGGTGATGTCGTGCGGCGCCAGCTGACGGAAGCAATCACTGTCGCCGGTGTCGCCGCATGTGTTACTGGTAGCGGCTCGATGTTCCGGATAATGATGAAGCCGGAACCTCCAACGGATTATCGGTCAGGGTATTCGAGCGACGAAGAGAACGTGAAGTTGGGGAATTTTCTTGACTACACAACGGATAATGGCGTGCTCTTGATCGGAACCGGCACGGGTATGTTATCGACGGCTATGCGTCAGGCGGAGATAGACCGGCTTTGCGAGGTAGCCCTTGCGGGATTCAGACAATTGAAAGTTCACGGCGGATAAGGCGATGACAATGAAAAACGAAGTTCAAGAACTGCTCGGCAAGTTGGGTGTTGCGCCGTCCTTAAGTGATGCGGGCTCATTGAGGGTGTTCACGCCATTGACCGGCGAAGAGATCGGAGCGGTTGAAAAAGGAACACTGGACAGCGTTAATGCGCAAATCGACAAGGCTCATGAGGCTTTCCTCAAGTGGAGAGTTGTCCCCGCACCAAGGCGAGGTGAATTGGTACGCCTTTTGGGTGATGAGCTTCGCAAGTCAAAAGAAGACCTTGGTCGACTGGTGAGCATTGAAGTCGGTAAAGTCGTGTCGGAAGGCCTTGGCGAAGTTCAGGAGATGATCGACATTTGTGACTTTGCCGTCGGCCTTTCACGCCAACTCTACGGACTGACCATTGCCAGCGAGCGTCCCGGTCACAAGATGACTGAAGTTTGGCACCCGCTCGGTGTCACAGGCGTGATCAGCGCATTCAATTTTCCGGTGGCCGTGTGGTCTTGGAATACAGCGATTGCGTTTGTCTGTGGCAACAGTGTTATCTGGAAGCCATCTGACAAGACTCCTCTAAGCGCATTGGCTTGTGCAGCAATTCTGGATCGCGCCCTGGAACGATTTGGCGATGCGCCCGATGGTTTGCACGAACTCGCACTTGTTGATCGACATGCTGGCGCCGCACTGGTTGATAGTGCGAAAGTTCCGTTGATATCGGCCACCGGATCGACAGCGATGGGCCGCCAGGTCGGCCCGCGGGTTGCAGAGCGATTCGGAAGGACCATTCTTGAACTGGGTGGCAATAATGCCGGTATTGTCAGCGATCAGGCAGACCTCGACATTGCACTTCGAGCTATTGTTTTCAGTGCGGTCGGGACGACGGGCCAGCGTTGCACATCAATGCGTCGGCTTCTGGTTCACGACGCCATTTACGATGATTTCGTATCGAGCGTTAAGAAGGCCTATGGGACAGTTACTGTTGGCAACCCACTCAAAGACAATTCCCTTGTGGGCCCGTTGATCGATAAGTCCGCTTATGAATACATGCAAAAAGCGCTTCAGGACTCGCGCGACCTGGGAGCGACAGTCACTGGCGGTGAACGAGTGCTGGCAGATGAATACCCGGACGCCTATTATGTTCGGCCGGCGCTTGTCGAAATGAAGGAGCAGGCCGGACCGATGCTTGAGGAAACATTTGCACCGATACTTTATACGGTACGCTACACCAGCTTGCAGGACGCCCTGTTGGTGCATAATGCGGTCGGTGCAGGGTTATCGTCGTCAATCTTCACCCTGAACATGCGAGAATCGGAATTATTCCTGGGTGCTGCAGGCTCTGATTGTGGCATTGCGAATGTGAATATCGGTACGTCTGGTGCAGAAATTGGCGGTGCGTTTGGCGGTGAAAAGGAAACCGGTGGCGGTCGTGAATCCGGATCCGACTCCTGGAAAGCGTATATGCGTCGTGCGACCAATACGATTAACTATTCAACAGAGTTGCCGCTGGCTCAGGGCGTGACTTTCGAGTTCGATTGACGGTACAGGTAGACTAAATCGGAGACAGCCAATAGGTGCAACGTATCCGCTGACGTATTATCTTTCGGGTAATGCATTGACGTTCGATAAAAAAAGGAAAGGACGCGCATGGATACGATTCAACTGACAGTTCCACACTATGTCTTTCTTCTTACAGTCCTCGCGATATTTATCGCGATCGGCTTTCGTCGCGGCGTGATCATTCCCGCGCTTGTAGGCACGTTTCTAATTGGTGTTCTGTCTGCGGATTCGGACCATCCCCTGCTCGATCAGATAGTTTTCGGCGTTCAGGTACTATTCAATGCATTGCTGAATGCGGGCGGGGAGTTGTTTGGCATTATGGCGGTCATCGCGTTGATGGTGTCGATGTTGCATGCGTTACGGGCGCAAGGAGCTGACCAGATCATGGTCGCTCCGATGAAAAAGCTGATGCGCAGCCCGATGACTGCTTTTTTTGTGCTCGCTGCGACGATGTATACGGCGGCCGCTTTTTTCTGGCCGACACCCGCAGTCGCGCTGGTTGGTACTGTGCTGGTACCGGTAGCCGTACGTGTCGGTTTGCCGGCCTTGGCTGCTGCAGTTGCAATTAACCTTGCCGGCCACGGAATGGCCCTGTCGGCGGACCCGATTATCCAGGGCGCAACCCGCCTCACAGCGGGTGCCGCTGGTATTGACAGTCAGGAGCTCCTTCCATATACGATCTTGTTCTCTCTCGTCACCGGCGTGACCGCAATCAGTATTGCCGTGTACACGATCAGGCGTGATATGAAGTCTGGCGTCCTCAGGGCTGCAACCGAGGAAGAAATTGCCGCGATGTCCGATGCTGATCCGCACCATGGTGATGAGCATTCGGGAGACGGCGGGCTCGTACCCGGGAAGTATGCAAGGTTTCTCGCGATCGGGGTTCCGATTACGCTCGGCTGTATTGCGGGGCTGATGATTTATCGAGGAATTTTCAATCCGGCCAAGGCCATCCGCGGCGGTGATGCAACGGCATTGCTTGGTGGAGCCGCGACTGTGTTGTTGGTGCTCGCGACATTTGCCAAACACGGTATCCATGCGCTCGAAGGCATAACCGACTATCTTCGCAGCGGGTTTTACTTTTCCATCAAAATATTTGCACCGATTATTCCGATAGCGGGTTTTTTCTTTCTGGGGAACCCCGATCACTCAGCAGCGGTCATTGGGGAGGGGGCGCCCGGCTATTTATTTGATGTTGGGAACTACATTGGTAAACATCTCGATGGCAATAATTTTGCAATCGGATTCGGAATGACCATTATTGGAATGCTGACCGGAATGGATGGTTCCGGGTTCTCTGGCTTGCCACTTGCAGGGTCTCTGGCGGGTGCGTTAGGTACCGGCACCGGCGTGAATATCGCCGTCCTTGCGGCCTTGGGCCAGGTGGCGGCAATATTTACCGGTGGTGGCACACTTGTCGCGTGGGCGTTTGGCGCGTGTGCCGATGCCGGAATTTCTGGCATCAACCCGTCGGACCTGGTTCGACGAAACTTCATACCGGTTATTACCGGGCTGCTGGTTATTACACTCCTGGCAATTTATTTGATGTAGTTGCGTGCAGAGGAGCGTGTTTGAGTTGTCAGGTAACACCCAGCCCGCCATCCACACGCAACACTTGTCCTGTGATTTGTTTCGCATCGCTCGACAGCAGAAACTCGACAACGGCGGCAATGTCATCAGTTTGAGCGATGCGCCCCGTCAAGGCGCTGTTGGCGGCAGCCTTGAGGGCGGCGGGTGAAATAGCTCGATGAGTACCTTCATCTTTTTGCGTATAGCCAGGCGCGACACAATTCACAGTGACTCCATCGGGGCCCAGTTGAACTGCGAGAGACTTGGCCAAGGCTTCAACAGCGGCTTTTGCGGCGGCGGTAACCGGAAATAACGTATGGGATGTATAGTAATGCGCGGCAAAGGAGCTAATTGCAACAACGCGTCCGCATTTGGATGCTTTGAGCGCGTCCTGTGCAGTCGTTGCAATTTCGAAGAAGGTGCCTGTCATCGCACTTAGAGACCTGTCCAGCGTTGCGCGATCAACGTCTCCAAGGAGTCGTTTGTCGGCAAATCCTGCGTTGCTTACGATCTGGTCGAGTGCGCCGAATTTTTGTATCGTCGCGGCGACCAGTCTCTCACCGGCACCTGCGATCGCGAGGTCTGCGAAAATCGTTTCGGCTTTTGCCCCACGTTCCCGTATATCCGATGCCATCGCTTCCAGTGGAGCAGTGTCAGTGCCATCGGCACCGCCTCTTGCGTGTATGAGCAATCGATTCCCTGGCTTCGCCAGCCGCCGACACACCGCAGCGCCAATTCCACTTGACGCACCTGTAACAAGTATTGCCAATTCACTCATGAATGTACTCTCCGCATTAAGGTTTCTGAATTGTCTCAGGTTATACGAGTCGTGGAGCAGCCACCAAAGCCGAAAAGTAATGATATCGCAGCGATCCTCTGGAATATGTCGCCATGAAAGCTGATGTCTGTGTCATCGGCGCTGGTGTGGTTGGTATTGCATCGGCGCTGGAGCTGCAAGCTCGTGGCGCCGATGTCGTGCTTGTCGACAGAGATCATTTCGGGCTGCAGACCTCATTCGGCAATGCAGGGGTACTTTCGGCTTCTACGGTATTGAATGTCAATAATCCCGGTTTGTGGCGGTCACTTCCAGGCCTGATTCTTGGTACAGCGCCTTACTTCCGCTACGACTTGACCCACGCAATTTCGCGTTTGCCATGGCTGCTGAAGTTCTTGCATCGAGGGTCAAAACGATACACGCTGGCAACCGCCAAAAGCTTAAACAAGCTGCAGACCTTGTCGCTGGCTCGTCACCGGCAATTGATATCAGAGGCAAATGCCGATTCCCTGTATCAAGCGCGGGGTTGGCTCAAGGTTTTCCGGGATGAACGTGGATTCGATTCAAGTAGACTGGAAAGGCGCCTGCTGGAGGAACTGGATATTCCGTTTCAGCAACTCTTGGCGAATGAATTGGCAGAGATCGAGCCGGGCTTACACCCGATCTATCACTCCGGGCTTCTTCTCAGCACGACCTGTTCAGTGTCGGACCCGTATCTGTTATGCAAGGCGTATTTTGAGCTTTTCATGAATCGTGGTGGACGCTTTGAGTTATTTGATGTTGCTTCCGTAGTGAAAAAAAACGGCGGTTACAGCATAACGTCGGGTGATGTGCAGATGAAGTTGTGTTCGGACAATATTGTTATCGCGTGCGGGCCTTGGTCTGTCGACGTCTGCAGACTGCTCGGCTATAAAATTCCCATGGCATGGGAGAGGGGATATCATGTGAACGTCGAGTCTCCGTCGACGCGGCTTAATCGACCAGTATGTGACGTACAGCGTGGGTTCGTCATGGCACCACAAGGGGAAACAACACGAATAACATCCGGCGTGGAGTTTGCATACCGGGATGCGCCGCCGAACTATTCACAAATCTATCAGGCGTACCGCAACGCGGAAACAGCGGCGCCAATCGGAAAAATGACTGATGAGGTTCCATGGCTTGGATCCAGGCCAACATTACCCGACGGCCTACCGGCAATCGGGGCGGCGCCTCGACACAGCGGAATCTGGTTTAATTTCGGCCACCAGCACATCGGGATGAGTACATCGGCAGGCTCTGCCAGTATTCTGGCTGACGCAATTGAGGGGAAATCACTGGGTACGATGTCCCGGGAATTCCTGCCACAACGATTCAGGATCTGACCGAAGGAAGATACATTTGAGACTCGCAAGCTGGCTATCGATCATGTTTATTCTCGGCATTGGCGTCGCAGCAATTGGGCTGAGTTCAGGTCCAAAATCTGCTACCCGAATATGGGACCTGCCCACGGCATACCCAGCCGACAACTACCAGTCCCAAACCGCACAGTTGTTTGCAGACAAAGTAAACACGTGCGTGGACGGCGAGATCAAGATAGTGATCCATGCAGGTGGCTCGTTATTTAAAGGAAATGAAATCAAGCGTGCAGTGGAGACGGGGCAGGTTCCAGTTGGTGAACGACTGCTATCGGTTCACTCAAACGACAACCAAATGTTTGCTGTGGATTCGATTCCATTTGTTGCCAGTAGCTTTGAGTCAGCCGAAGCGCTCTGGCAGATATCCAGCCCGGCCCTTGAGCGCGTACTGAATGAGCTTGGATTGACGCTTCTCTACAGCGTTATCTGGCCGCCCCAGGGAATCTATTTTGTTGATGCCGTTGAGGACACCGCCGAAATTCGTGGCATGAAGTTTCGATCGTACAATGCGACGACCGCAAGAATTGCGGAATTGGCAGGCATGATTCCGGTACAAATTGAGGCGGCAGAGATGAACCAGGCATTGGCGACCGGTGTGGTTCGGTCGTTCATGGCGTCCGGTTCTTCCGGGTATGACGCGAAGGCCTGGGAGCATGTCAATTATTACTATGACGTAAAGGCATGGCTACCTCGAAACTCTATAATTGCAAATACAAAGGAGCTGTCGACACTTTCCGAAAAGGCACGGCAATGCATACGAGAGTCGGCGATAGTTGCGGCCAAGAGTGGTACGGAAAGAGCTCAGTACATGACGGACTGGTATATCGAGCAACTCCGGAAAAACGGAATGAACGTCGTCCTGCCAGGGGAGGAATTTGCACGGCAGCTATCCGAAATTGGCGCGACACTCGCCGAAGAATGGGCAGAACAGACGGGCGCGGAAGGCAAGCAGATACTGCAAACGTACAACAAACTAAAGGACTTGCAGAAATGAGGAAAACACTGGACAGGCTGTATCAAATCTCGGGTGCCGTTGCTGCATTTTTTCTGTTTTGCATTCTGCTTATGATCGTCATTCAGATGGTGGCACGCTGGTCCGGCATAGTTGTTGCGGGCCTGACAGACATCGCTGGTTATTGCATGGCGGCAACCTCCTTCTTCGGTCTCGGATATGCGATGAGCCGGAATTCACATATCAGGGTTGAGCTGGTGCTGTCCGGAATGGCGTCAGACCGGCGCGTGGCGGAAATTATCTGCACCGGGGTATCGGCAATGATTGCCGCGGCATTCGCATGGTTTGCCATCAAGGCCAATTACATTTCATTTGTGCTCGGCGAGAAGAGCCAGGGTCAGGATGCGATATCTATCTGGATTCCTCAGGTCACGATGAGCATCGGAACGCTGGTTCTGTTGATAGCTCTTCTGGACAGACTCTATGGATGCATTAATTCTCCCGGGTATGACTATAAAGACCTGCCGAGCGACGTGGCGAGGACCTGAGCATGGAACTGGCTTATCTGCTTTCGGTATTCCTCTTTGTCCTGATTCTGCTGCTCGGTTCTGGCGTATGGGTTGGTCTGGCCCTTATGGGTGTTGGTGGTGTAATACTGACGCTGTTCTCCGACAGGCCTGCCGGCGACATCATGATTACCGCCGTCTGGTCGAGTTCGACTAGCTGGACTCTGACCGCGCTTCCGTTATTCATATTGATGGGAGAAATACTCTACCGTACACGGCTGTCGGAAGATCTGTTCCGGGCACTCGCGCCTCTCATGCAAAAACTCCCTGGCGGGCTGCTACATACCAATATTGTTGGTAGCACGTTGTTTGCCGCCGTGTCAGGTTCATCCGCGGCGACACTGACAACAGTTGGCAAGATGTCGATCCCGGAATTGCGCCGACGGAACTACCCGGAGAAGAAAATTATCGGGACACTTGCCGGTGCGGCGACGCTAGGGTTGATGATTCCACCGTCGTTGACGCTCATCGTCTACGGTGTAACCGTCAATGAATCGATTACAAAGCTGTTCATGGCCGGAATCATCCCTGGACTGGTGCTTGCGGGTATGTTCATGGCGTACGTGGCGCTGTCCGTAAAAGTGCCGGACGCAGGCACGGAAAATATCGATAAACGAGCGCCTGAAACAACTACGCTGCAAAATATGCGACTGCTGTTGCCACTGCTGATTCTGATCAGCACGGTCATCGGCTCAATGTATACCGGTCTTGCGACCGCTACTGAGGCGGCGGCAATTGGCGTCATTGGTGCGCTGGCTCTGTCCGCATTTCAGCGCGAGCTGACCTTCTCTGCGTTTCGGGAAAGCCTGCTTGGTGCGGTTCGTACTTCGGCCCTTATCGCACTGATACTTATGGGCGCATCCTATCTTTCAGTCGTCATGGGGTTTACCGGTCTGCCACGAGATCTGGCTGAGTACATTGGTAGCCTCGGGCTCACACCCGTGATGCTTCTCGGTGCTTTGGCGCTCTTGTACATTGTTATCGGCATGTTTCTTGATGGTATTTCGTCGATTGTCCTGACAATGGCCGTTGTTGAGCCGCTGGTAAGAACTGCGGGCATCGATATCATATGGTTCGGAATTTTCATTGTTGTTGTTGTCGAAATGGCACAGATCACGCCGCCAGTCGGGTTCAATCTCTTTGTCATGCAAGGTATGACGGGGCACCAGATAAGCTATATTTCTCGGGCCGCGTTCCCGATGTTCCTGATTATGGCCTTGATGATTGTTTTACTGACAGCATTTCCGGGAATGGCCACGTGGCTATCTACCGCGGTGCAGTAGCCAGAACGTGGCTAGCTGCATTGACTGCCAACCAGGACTTCACAATCAGAACTGAAGAGGCTGAAGCACACAGGGCGAGAATAATTTGTCGGACCCGTTCTTTTCTCAAACGACGCACGACAAAATTTGACAACCAGAATCCAAGAAACAACGGTGGAAGAAATATAACGCTCGCTACGACCTCGTCCCTTCCAAAGCGCCCGTACCATGCCAGCGTTGCAATCGAAAACGCAGCACCAATCACGAAGTAAATCGCCATTGTTGATCGAATGGTTGCGGGTGAACCGTGCTGATAAGCGAGTGCCATCGGAGGCGCACCGATTGAGGTCAGGGTTCCCATGTAGCCGGAAACGAATCCGGCGGGCAGTAGTACCTTGGGTGTTGGAGCGATTTTTCCGGCGAGAACGCTCAGGATGACGGCCATAAGGACCAGAATTCCAAAAACGAGACCGAAAGTCGCCGCCGGAATCAATGTAATTGTCAGGCCCGCGAGAATTGTTCCCGGAACGCGACCGCCGAGGGCAACCATCAGGCCGCGGTAATCAATATCGTGCCGCTCACGAAAGGCCGCCATGGCAGACACAATCAAGGACAAAAGCAGGATGGGGCCGGGCACCAGGCTGGTATCGATCAGGATAAGAATCGGCGCCGCGACCATGCCGAATCCAATGCCACTGCTCGTCTGCACCACCGACGCAACCAGGACCGTAAGCAGTGCGAGGGCCAGTGGCACGGCGGCCAAAACCAGAAATTCATCCATTGCGCGGGGTCCCTTGTAACGCGTTAGTCGAGCAAATGTGCGCCGCCACCCATATTGCACACAGTATACGAGAATCACATGATTACCTTACCTCACAATGTCGTGATGGATAGTAAACAAAGCCCTATTAAAACAATAAGTTACAGTATTCAGAGAATTTAATCCACATAGCACTGAATTTGGGTACTTGACAATTATTGTAGATCGTAGACAGTAGACACTGTCAGCCGAAGCGCTGATGCTGAATTCCGGGGGGAAACGCAGTGAACGATTCGTTGGTCAGCGGGGGATACAAGAATAATTGCGAACTGCGAGCTTCATTCGATGCGGGCGCCGTTCCTGTCCGCGGCAGGTCGTCCGATATTGTTCCCCTGGCCACCAAACGCTTAAGCACGGCGCCGCTTGGCGCTTTCGATACTCACCATGCTCAAATCAGTTGAACCAATGAAGTCATTTATCTATTCGTTGGTCCAGTTCCAGACGTGTGCTAACTCACCAGATTTCTCTGGAGGTTGGGGGAGACCTTTCGCGCGCCGGCAAATAAGGAGAGAGAAAAGTGTTAGACAAAGATAATGATTTTTGCTCAACGGTTTCGGTGTCGAAACTACGGCAACTAATTGCAAGTTCAGTTCTGGGTACCACAGCAGCATTGTTATTTACGATTGCACCAACGGCTGTTGTTCATGCACAGGACGGCGCCAAAGTTGAGATTGAAGAGGTGATTGTTACAGGTTCACGGAGACTGGGTCGTTCACCGACGGATGTTTCGTCACCCGTTGACATTATTGGGGCCGAACAACTTCAAAATCAGGGTGACATCGACACGATCAACCTGATTCGAACGACGGTACCGTCGTTTAATTCCGACGCAAATCCATTAAGCGGAACGCCAACCTATATGCGCCCGGTTTCGCTACGCGGACTCTCACCTGACCACGTGCTGGTACTCATGAACGGAAAACGCCGCCACCGTGGATCAAATATCGCAACCTTCTCGGGCGGTAATACGGATGGTGCTCAAGGGCCGGACATCTCGGCAATTCCCGCGATAGCACTGAAGCAAATACAGGTCTTGCGTGACGGCGCGGCTGCTCAGTATGGTTCTGACGCCATCGCCGGCGTAATCAACTTTATCCTCGACGATTCTACAGAGGGCGGTCGAGTTGAAGCGAAGTATGCTGATACCTACGATGGGGACGGTACCCGCTACCTGATTGGTGGCACCTATGGAATGCCGCTTGGCGGCTCCGGGTTTGTGAGACTCAGTGCTGAATTCAGCGAACAGGATGAATCAATACGGTCGATCCAGAGGCCGGATGCCGTAGCATTGCAAAGTGGCTCACATCCGCTGATTCCCGGCAGTTCGATCAAGGATCCGGTAACGAACTACGGTATTCCGCAAATCGATGACGAATTGAAGCTTGCGATCAACGTGGGCGCAGAAATCAGCGAGAATAGTGAATTTTACGCTTTCGGGACGATGGCAAAGCGCACTGTTGAAGGTGACTTCTTCTTTCGCAACCCGACAGGTCGTTTCGGCGTATTTACTGATGATGACGACGGCGGTAACTTCCTGGTCGGTGACATGACGCCGGATGACGGAATGACTTGCGACGGCGGCATCGACTTTGGTGGTACAGGTGTCGTAAACAACCCGATCCCGGTCAACGATCCGAATGTCGTATCGCGCATGCAAGCGGTGTTTGCGGATCCGAATTGTTTTTCTTTCCTCGAGTTCTTCCCAGGCGGCTACACGCCGCGATTCGGCGCAGACGTTGAGGATATCTACGGCTCAGCCGGCATTCGTGGGGAACTTGCTTCGGGTCTGACCTATGACTTCAGCGCGACGGCGGGAAGCAGTCGAATTGGCTTTTTCGCCAGCAATGTTCCGAATCCAAGCATGGGCTCGCTGTCGCCGACAGTATTCCCGCGAGTGGGCGACCAGATCATGGCTGAAAAATTCGTCAATGCCGATTTCGCATATCCGCTCACTATTGAAGGTTTCGAATCGCCATTGAACGTGGCATTCGGACTTGCGTGGCAGGATGAGGATTTTGAGATTCTTGCCGGTGAGCAAGCCTCATTTCAGGCGGGCGTTCTCGCAAATCAGGGTTTCCTGATTGGTGAAGAGGCAATCCCAGGCTTTTCGCCGCTTATTTCAGGGGAATTCGGTCGTCATAACGTTGCCGCATATGTCGACCTCGAGGCGGACATCACGAGTGCCCTGACGCTGGGCGCAGCAGTCCGGACTGAGGATTTTTCTGACGACACCGGAAGTGAAACCACCTACAAGGTTTCGGGAATGTTCAGGTTCACGGATGACCTTGCATTCCGTGCCACCTATTCAACGGGCTTCCATGCACCAACGATCGGCCAGACACGATTTTCCACGACAACGACAGAGTTTGACGATAATGGAAACCTCCTTGAATCCGGCCAGATCCCACCCACGAGCCCGACGGCATTGGCGGTTGGGGCACTGCCACTTCGTCCCGAGACGTCGAATAGCGTAACGGCCGGTATCGTCTTTGAAACTGACCGGATTACTCTGACACTTGATACTTACTACATCGAGGTTGACGACCGTGTGACCCTGTCAGCCAGCCAAAGTCTGACGGACCAGCAGCGGCAGGAACTCATTGATCAAGGCTTTCAGGCGGCCGCCGGTATCGGTTCCTTCCGGTTCTTTACCAATGATTTTGCTACGGAAACAAAAGGTGTTGACCTGATCGCGACCATGCCTCTGGATCTGTTCTCAGGCGGCGAAACGGAATTGGCTCTCGCGTTTAACTACACTACGACGGATGTCACGTCGTTTGATCCAAACGATCCGAACGAGTTGCTCGATACAGTAAGAATCATACAGATTGAAGAGAACTACCCGGAAACGCGCGGAAACGTAACGCTCCGCCACACCCGCGATCGTTGGCGCTCACACGTACGAGTGAACCACTACGGCAGTTTTACCGAAATGCATGTCAACGGTAACCTGCCAATCAACGCGTCGTCGACTCTAACTGTCGATGCCGAGTTTGCACTCAATGTTGCGGATGGGCTTGAACTTGCGATTGGCGCGGATAATTTGCTTGGCGAAGAACCCATGCGAAATCCCTGGGACTTTATCGTTGGTTCCAAGTATCCGACAACGCAACCGAACGGTCTGGACAATGGGCTATGGTATTTGAGGGCACGCTATTCATTTGAATAGACTTTGCCATCGGGTAATTTGATCGACAGGCAAAAGGCGGTAAAACGCCTTTTGCCTGATTTTTTTGAGTGTGATAAAGGAAATCAATCCATGACTCAGCGAATGCTTCCGATTCTGACCTTCGCAGTTCTTGCGATGATGGTCGCATGTGACAAGGCACCCAATGGCACCGATACCGCTCAAACGCAGGCGGCGGACTACATTCTGCGAAACGGTAGCATCGTAACGGTGAACACCACGTCGGACACAGTCACGGCGGTCGCGGTCGCCAATGGAAAAATTCAGGCTGTTGGCAACGACGAGCAAGTCAGCGAAAGGGCCGGTCCTGAAACGAAAATCATCGATCTCGACGGAAAGGTCGTCATTCCGGGCATCGTGGATTCTCACATCCATGCGCTTGGGTATGGGTTGCACATCTCTCAACACGTCATGTTTTCAACCGGCGAGCGGCTGACGGTTCAGGACATGTTGGATGGCATCGAGGCGAGAGCAAAACAAGTAGAGGCAGGACAATGGATCTATGTTCGTGGTCCGTACAGCCTTGATTTTGTCGATGAAGGGCGACTCCCGAATCGGAAGGAACTCGATGTTGTCGCACCGCTAAATCCCGTTTTTATCAATATGCAGGGTCATGTCGGTGTCGTAAACAGCGCGGCAATCGATCTCAGTGGCGTCACGAAAGACACCCCCAACCCTGAAAACGGAATCTACGTGCATGATCCTGAGACAGGCGAGCTCGATGGCACTATGTATGAATTTCCGGCGTTCACGCCGTTCCTGCGCCACCTTCCACCTTACAGTTTTGACGTCAGGTTGAATGCTGTCAGGGAGGCCGACAAGGTCTTTAGCCGGCTCGGTATCACTACTGTCGTTAATCTGTGGGCGGAACCGGAAAATCTCGAGGTGCTGAGGCAGCTTGAAAATTCGAAGGAACTCACCGTCCGATGGTCGATGGTCTACAGGTTGGCGCCCGAAGTATTCAAAGGCAAGTCTCATACGGAAATCGAGGGTCTGTTGAAGGAATACGGGCTGCCTGACGATTCCGAGTCCGACTGGGTAACGGTAAATGGCGTGAAGATCATCTATGACGGATTCGCCGAAGCAGCTTATATGAACGATGAATACCTGGAAGACCGCTTCGGCGAGGGATGGAAAGGAATCGCATTCTGGGACCAGAAAAGCATGCAGGCGGTAATGGAGGTCTGTGCGGCAAATGATATTCAGGTGTTTGTGCACGTTGCCGGTGATCGGGCACTCGATGATGTGCTGGAAACGATGGATGCGGTCAATGACAAGTACAAGTTGGCAGGGCGTCGTTGGACACTTGAGCATGCAAGCACCGAACCTACAGAAGAGAATTTGCGCCAGGTCAAGGAACTCGAACTACTTGTGTCCACGCAGCAGGCCATGGGCTGGAGCATTGGCAAGACGTTCAAAGAAACCTGGGGCGAAGAGCGAGGTTCGACGTTTGCGCCGAACCGAAGCTGGCTGGACGCACTGGGTCACCCCTACGTGAAAGCAGGGTCGGACAATCGGCCGATCGACCCGTTCATAGGGTTTTGGTCATTCATTGTCAGGGAAGATGTTGACGGGCGTGTCGGCCGGCCAGATCAGATCCTCGCCAGGGATGACGTTTTGCGCATGTATACTGCAAATGGAACCTACGGAATATTTGCCGAGGACAGGTGGGGCACGATTGAAGTTGGCAAGCTGGCCGATATGGTCGTTTTGTCCGATGATATTTTCAGTGTTCCGGCTGCACAGATTCGTTCAATTCAGCCGGTGATGACTATTGTGAACGGGGAGATTGTGTATCAGCGCTAGACTTTGAGCGCAGGGCGAACACGTTGATTATTCGGCGGTTCAGGATGTCTACTCTCGGGTTAGCGCTGTGAGCGTACACGACAGCATGTCCAAGACACGTTCTCAGCGCAGGACCATCAGTCTGATTGTCGCCGCGTCGACCAACAACGTCATCGGTGTGCAGGGCGAACTGCCCTGGCGACTGTCGGACGATCTGAAACGCTTTAAGGCGCTGACCATAGGCAAGCCGATTGTCATGGGGCGCCTCACGTGGGAGTCGATCGGACGGCCATTGCCGGGCCGCAAGAATATCGTCATATCGCGCAACAGTGATTTCGATGCACCGGGTTGCGAGGTGGTTGCCTCACCGGCAGCGGCGCTTCGCGCGGCATGCGATGCCGACGAAGTCATGATTGTCGGTGGCGGCCAGATCTATGATCTGTTCTTACCGAAAGCCGGTCGCCTGTACCTGACCCGCGTGCACACCGAAGTAGAAGGCGATGCCTGGTTTCCCGATCTCGACCCCGGGGCCTGGACCCTGGTCAACGTCGAATCGCGCGCGGCAAGTGACGGCAACGAGTTTGATTTCGACTTCAGGACGTACGAACGCCCGGTGCGTTCATGACTGCGCCGGGTTCCGGTTAAACAGTCGTGTCACTTGCGAAAAGATAGCTCATTTCGGACCGAGTCGATCGGCACCAGTCGATTGACAACGGCGGCCCTGGCGGATTCGATGTCGACTTCTGACAGATTGGTCGCGTCATTGGTGAACTCTTCGAGTAAAGCCTTTTGCAGCTCACCGCGTTGCTGCGCGACCAGGTAAGGGATGTCTTCATGGAACATCACCATCGAGTAGCGCGGTATGAAATGCTGTGGCAGGGAGCGTTCAAGCTCGAAAGCCAGCTCTTTTCGTAGCGCAAATTTAGGGTCCCGAACCGTGTCGCGCATCTCAACATAGTTGTCGAGCGCCATGTCGGCAATGGCGTTGGCATTTGCCAGTTGCTCAGCTTCGAACTGCGCAAAAATCGTTGGCCAGTCGTCGCGGTGCTGCGTAACGATGCGCTCCAGCAGCACGCAATCCTCGAACGCCAGGTTCATGCCCTGACCGTGAAACGGTACAATCGCGTGCGCGGCATCGCCGAGCAACAGTACGTTACCGCGGTCGTGCCAGTGCCGGCAGCGAACCGTTCCCAGGAGACCGAGGGGGTGATTCAGGACTTCATCGCACAGATTTGGAATGAGCTTGGCGGCATCGGCGAAATGTTCTTCAAAGAACGCACTGATATCCGCATCGCTTTTCAATTCGTCGAAGCTGTTCGTACCGTGATTTGGCAGGAAAAGCGTCAGCGTAAAGTCGCCACCTGGATTCGGCAGCGCGATTAGCATGAAACCGCCGCGCGGCCAGATATGCAGTGCATCGGGAGCGAGCTGGTATTCGCCGTCCGGACCGGCGGGTATCGACAGCTCCTTGTATCCGTGCGATAGCAGTGATTCGATGCCACCGAAGGTATCTGTGCCATCGAAAGAGCGTCGAATTGTCGATCCCGCCCCATCGGCGGCGAGTAACGGTTGCGCATCGATCTGGTACAGGCTGCCATCCAGTTCATTCCGAACGTGGACAGTGCGATCCGGCGCGTCAAAACCGATTGCGTTCTGCTGGAAGTGCAAATGCAGGTTGGGCATGTCGTCCGCAACACCCAGCAAAACCTGGTTCAGGCCGAGTCGTGTTACCGAATAAATTTCTTCGCCGGACTTCTGGCCGTAGGGGAGGAAATCAGTTTTGCCGTTGGCCTGGTGCACCATGCGGCCTCGCATCGGAACCAGCATCGGCCTGATCAGCGCGTCTATACCAACCTTGCGCAGCGCATTCAGGCCGCGCGCGGCGAGAGCGAGATTAATCGATCGACCTGCCTCGGCATCCTTGACGCGAGGGTCCGTGAAGCGTTCGTAGACGTGAACGTCGTAATCGTGCTTTGCAAGCATGATTGCCACCAGTGCGCCACACTGTCCGGCACCGACAATATTGATTGTGTTCTTTTTCATGTCAGGCGTCCGTGAGCGCAGTTCCCAGTCGTTCCGCGAATTCAAAGACGTCGTCGAAACTGTTGTACAGCGGAACCGGTGCGACGCGAATAACGTCTGGTTCTCGCCAATCCGGAGTGACGTTGAGCTCCGACAAACGATCAAACAGTTCCCTCGCGTTGATGCTCTTGTCTTTTACGACCAACGAAAGTTGGCAGCCGCGTGCGTCTCTTGGCGTGATGCTTCCGATGCGATCGCCGTAACGTTCCGCCACGAGCCAGTCCATGAAGCCTGTCAGTAACCTGGACTTGGTTCTGAGCGCCGCGATACCGACTTCTTCAAACAAGGTCAATGCACCCGCAACAGGTGCGAGCGCCAGAATTGGCGGATTACTCATCTGCCACAGTTCAGCGCCAGCGGCCGGCGTAAAGTCTTTCGCCATTTTGAAGCGCGTCGCTTCGTCATGTCCCCACCAGCCATGCAATTGCTGCAGGTTTTCCCGACTGCAGTGGCGCTCGGCGACAAACGCGCCTGCAATCGAGCCGGGACCACCATTCAGGTATTTGTATGTGCACCAGGAGGCGAAGTCCGGAGACCAGTCGTGAAGATGCATCTCGACGTTGCCAATCGCGTGCGCCAGGTCGAGACCGACCGCACAGCCATGTTCGCGTCCAAGATCGCAGATTGCCTCCATGTCCAGCACCTGGCCGGTGTAGTACTGCACGCCGGGTAGCAACAGGAGTGCGATGCTGTCGCCATGTTCATCGAGCATTGCCGCAAGGTCATCGGTGTGCAGACGCGTCTCGCCCGATCGCGGCGACCATTCCAGAAGATCGGATTCCGGGTTGAAGCCGTGCATGCGTATTTGCGAAGCCGCGGCGTAGCGGTCGGAAGGAAATGCATGTGACTCAATCACGATCTTGCAGCGTTCCGGGGTCGGCCGATAAAAGCTGGCCATCATTAAATGCAGATTGACCGTCAACGTGTTCATCGCGACAACTTCGCTCGCTTTGGCGCCGGTCAGCTCGGTAAAGCCGGCAACGCAATGCCGGTGGTAAGAAATCCAGGGGCGTCCGGAATGGAAATGTCCATCCACCGCATAGTCGCGCCAGTTCTTTAGCTCATCTTCAAGATATTCCACGGCCTTTTTTGGCTGCAATCCCAGCGAATTGCCACACAGGTACACCGGTGCAAGCCCGTTTCGGTGCCGCGGAAAATTAAAATGTCCACGGTAGTCACCCAGTGGATCCTCGCGGTCCATGCGCGCGGAAAATTCGCGGCTGTCCAGGAATTCCACTAGTTTGTCTCGCCGGGTTTTGGCATTAGCGTGCCACAGGCGTCGCAGGTTCGATTGCTGTCGCTCTCATAAAAACGATCAAAAATGGGCGGCAACTGTGCAACGATGTCGTCGACATACAACAACTCTTCATAGAGCTTGTGACCGCAGTTTTCACAGAACCACATAAAACCATCGAGTTCCGAGTCGAGTCGCTTGCGTTCGACAACCAGTCCGACAGTGTCGGCAAAACGCTGCGGTGAATGCGGAACCCGGGGAGGAAGCAGTAACATCTCACCTTCACGTATCGGAATATCCCGATGTTCACCATCGTCGAATACCTTGAGTAGCATCTCGCCTTCGAGCTGGTAAAAGAGCTCCGGTCCTTCGTCGACGTGATAGTCCTTGCGCGAGTTGGGGCCGCCAACAATCATAACGATGAAATCGTCTTCCTCGAACACCTGCTGATTGCAAACGGGTGGCCGAAGCTGTTGCCGGTGCTCATCGATCCAGGTCTGTAGGTTGAATGCCGTCAGCGACTTCATCAGGTTTGCCCCTCAACCTGAATAATTCTCGGCAGGCGCTTGTCAAGTCTTGCGGCGGTCAGCTGACGCCCCCAGACGCACCCGGTGTCGAGACTGATCAGGTTGGGTAACACGATCAGGCCAAGTTGTGACCAGTGGCCAAAGACGATGCGTGCCTCAGCCAGCGTCGCATGCTCGCATTCGAACCATGGCACCAGGTTCTTGCGCACCGGCCAGGCACCACCACTGTGTGAGAAGTTCAGCTTTTGTTTGGGTGTCATCATGCGCATGCGCGTGAGGCAGTTGATGATGAAACGCAGGCGCTTGTAGCCGGTCAGTTTCCCCGACCAGGCGGTCGGTGTATTGCCATACATTTGCCGCAGCAGTGTGTCACAGGCATTGCCTCGGAGTTCCTGTTCGACTTCAGCCGCGCGTGCAAGTGTTTTCCTGACGTCCCACGCCGGATGTGTTCCCGCGTGCACCAGCAGCGTGTTCAGGTTTTCGTCGTAGTGCGCGAGGGGGCGTCTGCGAAGCCAGTCGCAAAGCTCATCGACATCCGGAGCGCGCAATACTTTGGCCAGCGAGTCAAATCGTTTGGTGGTCGGTATGACTTTTGCCCACAAGGCCAGCAAGTGCAGATCGTGATTTCCCAAAACGGTAATAACCGAGTCACCCAGGCTCCTGACAAATCGCAGTGTTTTCAACGACTTGGGACCTCGGTTGACCAGATCGCCGACCAACCATAGCGTGTCACTGGAGGGCTCGAAGTTGATTTCGTCCAAGAGGTGGCGGAACGGGTCGTAGCAACCCTGCAAGTCGCCGATTGCATAAGTCGCCATCGCGCGCGCCTAGTTCAGCAAGCCCGGAACCGCGAGTGTAAAGGGTGCGATCGGTGCATCGAATGCAATTCCGTCATCCGCTTCCATTCGATAGAGACCCTGCATGGCACCGACCGGTGTTTCAAGGACCGCGCCACTTGAATAACGGAACCTTTCGCCGGGACTGAGGTGCGGTTGCTCGCCAACAACACCATCACCGTTAACTTCCTGAACCTTCCCATTGGCATCGGTGATGATCCAGTGGCGACTGATCAGCTGTGCGGCAACTTCACCGCTGTTCGTAATGGTTATCGTGTAAGCAAACACGTAGCGACCGGCGTCAGGTTCCGATTGCTCGTCGATATAGCTCGTCGCGACATGAATGTTGATATTGCAGCGCTTGTGATCCATCGTAATATTCTAACGTAAGGAAGCGGCCAGATGGTTGCTGAGTTCAACGTATTTGTCGATGCTGATCTGTTCGGGTCTCAATCCCGGATCAATGCCCACCGCCTCGAGATCGACAATATCGACCTGGTCGCGCAGGGCATTTCGCAGTGTTTTGCGGCGTTTCATGAAAGCGGCAGAAACGACAGCCGACAGCAACTTCTGATTGCGTATGTCGAATGTGTTCGGCGGCAACGGGTCCAGACGCACGACGGCGGACATGACCTCGGGCGGCGGGTCGAAAGCGGTTGGCTGGACATCAAACAGCGGTTCCACGTTCAGGTGGCAGCCAAGCATGATACCGAGGCGGCCATAGGCCTTACTGCCAGGGCGGGCGGCCATCCGGTTGACCACTTCCTTTTGCAACATGAAGTGCATGTCGACGATGTTCGGGCGTGATTCCAGCAGGTGAAACAGCAGCGGCGTCGAAATGTTGTAGGGCAGGTTGCCAACGATGCGCAATCGCTCACCCAGGGCCGAGAAGTCAAATGCCAAAGCGTCGGCTTCGTGAATCGTAACGTTCGGGTTGTCGGCATACTGACGGCGCAGGCGCTCGGCCAGGTCACGATCCAGCTCAATTGCGTGCAGGTGACCGGCAGTGGCAGCCAAAGCGCCGGTGATTGCACCGCGCCCGGGTCCGATTTCGACGACAGTGTCGTCACCGCCTGCATGAACGGCGCGCAATATCGCATCGATGACGCCGGGGTCAGTCAGGAAATGCTGGCCGAAGCGTTTCCTGGCCCGGTGGCCGGGCATCAGCGTGCAGCCATGGTGGCAGCCAGTTCGACGGCGGCCAGTAGACTTCCGGGATCGGCGATACCCTTGCCGGCAATGTCGAAGGCCGTTCCGTGATCGACCGACGTTCGAATAATGGGCAGGCCCAGTGTGACATTCACGGCCCTGCCGAAGCCAGCGTACTTGATGACCGGCAACCCCTGGTCGTGATACATGGCGAGCACGGCATCTGCGTGCCCTGAGGCTGGCGTAAATGCAGTATCTGCTGGTAACGGACCCCGGAGCTTCCAGCCGCGGCACTTCATCGCCTCGACCGCGGGTGCGATGATTGCATCGTCCTCGCTACCCAGGTGGCCGCTTTCTCCGGCGTGGGGGTTCAATCCGCAAACAATGATTTCCGGCTCGTTAATGCCAAAGCGCAACTGCAGTCCGGCATGCAGAACTTCAATGATGCGGACGAGCCGATCGGTTGTAATGTAATCCGCTACCTCGCGCAACGGCAGGGGAGTACTTGCCAGTGCAACGCGCAAATCGCCGGCAACCAGCAACATGACCGGCAACGCCGATTGCGTCAGCTCGGCGAGAAATTCAGTATGGCCTGTAAATGCAACCCCCGAATCGGCGATCACGTTTTTTGCCAGAGGAGCGGTAACCAGTCCGGAGAACTTTCCCTGCAGGCAGCCGTTGACCGCGAGCGTCAGACCGTCGAGGAGAGTTTGTGCGTTGCCCGGGTTCGGTTTCCCGGCCACGATTCGCGCCGGAAACGGTGTGTCGATGATCTGCAGGCGCTGATCGAGCAAAGACGAGTCGCCGACAACGACGACATTCTTGGCAAAGCCTGAGTCGGCCAGCGCGCTGCAAAGTTCGGGCCCGATACCGGCGGGCTCTCCAGCGGTAACGACAAGGGGTTTATTGAGCGTCACTCGGACGATGTACGGCTAAATGCGCGTATCGACGAAAGCCTCGTCGCGCAGGCGCTGCAGCCAGAGCAAAGTTTCCTCTTCCAGCTTGCTGGTACGAATTCGAGAAACACAATTGCGCCGTTTCATCTCGTCGGTATTGTCATACACGCGGCGGTCCAGCACTTCAAGGATGTGCCAACCGAATTGTGTTCGAAACGGCGGTGTGATGACCCCAATCTCCGCTTCGTCTGCGGCTGCCTTGAACTCCGGCGCAAACGATGATGTTTCCGACCAGCCAAGGTCACCGCCGAGGTTTGCAGAACCGGGGTCGTCTGACAATAACTTGGCCTGTTCGCCGAAGTCCGCACCGGCTGCAATTGCGGCAGCAGCGTCTTCGAGGCGCTGTTTCGCTGTTGCATCATCGATAATTTCGTTAGGCGAAATCAGGATGTGCCGAATCTTGGCTTGATTGATCTCGCTGCGCTCAACGGCGCTGCGAAGATTGTCGACCTTGACGATGTGCAAACTGTTGGATGTTCGGAATGGCTCCGAAATATCCCCCGGCTTCATATCCTGCAACACATCCGTGAAGATTGACGGGATCTGTTGGCCGTTCAGCCAGCCGAGTGAACCGCCTTCCAGCGCTGTTCGCCCTTCTGAATGCCGTGCGGCGAGCTGCCGGAAATCAGCTCCGTCTTTCAGGCTCCGATAAATCTCTTGCGCCTTGGCTTCAATAGCGGCAACGGCCTCTGCGCTGGCCCCCTCACCGATGGACAGAAGAATATGCGACAACTGCCAGTCCGAATTGACTACAACGTTGGTCTCCAGATCGATTATGCACTGTGTGATTTCACGATCTGATACACGAATCTGCCGGAGAACTTCGATGCCTTTCAGTTCGTTCAATGTGAGGTCTTCACGCAAGCCCTCACGAAACTCGGCGTAGTTGATGCCGTCTTCCGCAAGCATCGCCGGAATGTCTTCGAACCGAACCTGGTTTTGATCGGCGAGCCGCTGTATGGCGGCGTTGACGACCTGGTCAGAGATCTGTGCAGACAGTCCAATGCGGTCGGCACGTTGCATTTGAATTTCGTTGACGATCAGCCGCTCGAGAACCTGTTCGCGAAGAATATCCTCCGGCGGCAGTTGCATGCCCTGTAGCTCCGCGTTCATCCGGACTGCCGCAAGCTGCTTTTCGAACTGGCTCTTGAGGACCACGCCCTCATTGACCACGGCGGCAACGCCGTCAAGGAATTCTCCGCTGTCAGAGAGTTCGTCGGCGAACACCACGGGCGCGGCGACCAATGCGACGACTGCGCATAAGTTATTAATTTTCAACACTATTTACTACCGGAGATCTGCAGAATAGCCAAGAATACCACGTTC
>DDIP01000109.1 GCA_002338605.1 Proteobacteria bacterium UBA1847
CAGACGATCGCGACCGGCGAGGTCTCGGTCAGGCCGTAGCCCTGCAAGATCGTGGTGCCCGTCCTCTCTTTCCATTCTTTGGCAATCGCGGGCTGCACTGCCATGCCGCCACCGACGCACACTCTCAGGTAGCTGAAGTCGATTTTGGAAAAGCTCGGCGTATCCAGCAGTGCGGCGAACAGCGTATTCACGCCCGTGAACATATTGAATTTGTGCTTTGCCATCTCCTTGGCGAAGCCTTCGAAATCACGCGGGTTTGTAATGAGTATGTTTTCGCCGCCTTGCGCCATGACGGTCAGGCAATTCCCCTGCAGCGAAAAAATATGATAGAGCGGCAGGGCGGTAATCGCGACCACTGGCAGCACGCCCTCGTACGCATCCGCCTGCCAGGTCATCGATTGCTGAACGTTATAAACCATGTTGCGGTGGCTAAGCATTGCGCCCTTGGATGGACCGGTGGTGCCGCCGGTGTATTGCAGGAAGGCAATATCGGCGTAACCGATCTCGACCTCATCGAGTACCTGGTTGGAACCCGTGTTGAGTGCCTGTCGAAAGCTCACTTTGCCCGGGAGCTTGAATGACGGAACCGCTCGTTTCACGTAGCGCAGGGCGAAGTTGATCAGTATGCCCTTCGGGAATCCCAGCAGATCACCAACGCCGGTCGTAACGACGTGCTGCACGTCCGTTTCGGCAATGATCTCTTCGAGTACATGTGCGAAGTTTTCAAGAATGATGATGCACTTGGCGCCGGAATCCTTCAGTTGGTGCTTCAGTTCGCGCGCTGTATACAGCGGATTGACATTGACCACGACCAGGCCTGCCCGAAAAATGCCGCACAGCGCAACCGGGTATTGAAGAACGTTCGGCATCATGATCGCGACGCGCTCGCCACGCGTCAGCCCAAGCTTCTTCTGCAGGAAGCAGGCAAACTGCAGCGACAGCCGGTCAAGGTCAGCGTAGCTCAGCGTCGTTCCCATGTTGGTGTAGGCTTTATTTTCCGGATAGGCCTCGAATGCCTGTTCGCACAGTTCACGAATTGAACGAAATGGCGGTGTTGGAACTTCTTCGGGCATCCCCGGCGGATAGGACTTGAGCCAGATTTTTTCCAAGATTATCCCCTCGTTGTTGCTTGCGCCCCGGATCAGTTGTCCAGTGTAGCGCTTATGATTGGCCAGGCGTTATCAAGCAGTATTGGCTGTGCAGCCACATTCGGATGAATGCGGTCACTTTGCAGCAGCTCATCGTTCAGCGCGATGCCATCCATAAAGAATTCGATCCACTTTATGTCCGTCTCATCGGAAACTTCACGGAACACATCTTCAAACGCCCTCGAATAACGTGCTCCATAGTTTGTCGGAATCCGGATGCCCAGCAGCACCACGTCGGCACCCGATGCCTTGGCGCGGTTGATGATTGTTATCAGGTTTGCTTTCATTCGTGCCGGTGGAAAGCCGCGCAGCCCGTCATTGGCACCGAGCTCCAGGATCAGGAGCTCCGGCGAGAAGGTATTCAGAGCATCGTCGATTCGTGTCACACCGCCCTCGGTCGTCTCGCCACTGATACTGGCGTTGACGACCCGATGTTCGTACCCTTGCTGTTCGAGTCGGGCCTGCAACAAAGCGGTCCAGGACTGGTCAACGTCAATGTCGTAGCCGGCGCTGAGGCTGTCACCAAAGACGAGCACCGTCGGTACGTCGGCAGCCTCCGCGCCAGCGGCAAGCAACAGCAACAGAAGGGAAGCTATTTTTCGCATGTCGAATCAGTCATCAAAAGCAGTCAGTGTCCTTGAGGCGCACGAGCTCAGCAAGCAGGTTAGCAGTCCGGAAGGGACTCTGACCATTCTTTCGGACGTCAGTTTCAGCATTGCCGCTGGCGAGTCAGTGGCGGTTGTCGGTCCGTCCGGCGCCGGAAAATCGACATTGCTGGCACTGCTGGCAGGTCTGGATCTGCCGAGTACCGGACATGTCGTGCTGAACGGGTCGAACCTGTCGACACTGAGCGAAGATGGCCGCGCAACGTTGCGGGCAGAGAATGTCGGCTTCGTATTTCAATCGTTTCACCTGGTGCCCTCATTAAATGCGCTGGAGAACGTCATGCTGCCGCTTGAGCTCGCCGGCCAGCAGAATGCACGGGCGGCCGCTCGTGAAATCATTGACGAAGTCGGCCTCGGCGAACGCTGGAGCCACTATCCGTCACAATTGTCCGGCGGTGAAAAGCAACGCGTTGCCATCGCCCGGGCGTTTGCGACCGAGCCCGCCGTATTATTCGCGGACGAGCCGACCGGTAATCTGGATAGCCGCACCGGTGCCAACATCATGGAACTCATGTTTGAGCTCAATCGCGACTCATCCACAACGCTGATACTCGTAACGCATGACCAGGCGCTCGCGGAACGCTGCGACCGAATCCTCTCGCTGGATGTAGGTAAGCTGGTCAGCGATACCAGGGCGGTCGCGTGAAAGCACTCCGCTTTGCCTTCCGGAGCTTTGGCCGTGAATTGCGTTCGGGTGAGGTGCTCGTCCTGCTCGCGGCAGTCGGTCTTGCCGTCGCTGCGCTGACGGCAGTGGGTTTCCTGACGGATCGAATCGGCAAGGCGGTTGCGCGGCAAGCCAACGAGGTGCTTGCGGCGGATTTGCGCCTACGATCGCAAGAACCGGTGCCGCAGGAATGGCGTGATCTCGCGAAAGACTACGACCTCGAAACAGCCGACACGCTGTCATTTCCTTCCGTGGTCTTCAAGGACGATGACAGTGCTCTCGCAACGATCAAGGTCGTCAGCGACAATTACCCGCTGCGCGGCAAGGTACGAGTTGCCGACGCGTTGTTCGGTGAGCAACGAGCGGTGGACGGCATTCCAGCGGCAGGGGAAGTCTGGGCCGATGGAGCGCTGCTGGCGCGTGTCGGCGCGGACGTCGGCGATACGCTTTTCGTTGGCGAGCTAAGCGTTCGGGTTGCGGCAGTACTGACCTATCGTCCCGACCAGTCGATTGGCTTTGCATCTTTGGCGCCATCGTTGATCATGAATATTGCGGACGTGTCACAAACCGGCCTGATCGGTGAGGGCAGTCGTGTCGCCTACGCCTTGCTCGTTGCCGGTGACGAACAGGATGTCGCCGATTTCAATGATGCTATTGAGGACAAGCTGCCAGACGAAATTCGCGTGCGCAGCCAGGAAGAAAGCAGCGAGCGTGCGTACAACGCCGCCGATCGTGCGCAGCGGTTTTTGTCGTTGACGGCGGTGATCAGTTTGTTGCTCAGCGCCGTTGCCGTTGCCATGTCGGCGCGTCGATTTGCACATCGCCGCATGGATACTGTTGCGTTGATGAAAAGCCTTGGTGCGACACAGGGCTTCGTCATCTCCGTTGCACTCGTGCAATTGTTATTGCTCGGTGCGCTCGGCGTTGTGGGCGGTAGCCTCATCGGGTTTGCGGCGGAGGAATTGCTGTCACGCATTCTGATCGACCTGTTGCAGCAAGGCGAGTTACCCGGCGTGAGTTTGCGCCCCGTCATTCTTGCATGCAGCAGCGCCATGGTTCTGCTGCTCGGCTTCGCGCTGCCCTCACTGATTCAGCTTCGCAATACGCCGCCGCTTCGCGTCTTGCGGCACGATGCGATGCCGCCTGCGCCGTCACGATTATTCGTTGCCGGATTGTCACTGGCGGCGGTCGCAATCTTGTTGTACCGGTCTGTCGGCGATCCGGTGATGCTGCTGATCCTGATCGGCGGAATCATCGTCATCGCCGGGCTTCTTTACCTGCTCGGCAGGGCCATGGTCTCGGTCATCGGCCGTGCCCGCTCCGGTGTCGGTGTCGCATGGCGCTATGGACTGGCCAATATCGCCCGGCGGGGTCGCGACAGTGCCGTGCAGGTCGTTGCGTTCGGGCTCGGCATCACCGTGCTGTTGTTACTGACACTGGTCAGGACTGATTTGCTGGAGGGATGGCGCAGTACGCTGGCCGACGATGCACCGAATCACTTTCTTATCAACATTCAGCCACATGAGCTTGACGCAGTCAGGGTACGCTTCGAGTCCGGCGGCATCGAGGCACCCGTTTTCACGCCACTGGTGCGAGCAAGAATGTCGACCATCAATGGTGAGTCGGTGAAGGAACGCGAATACCCGAACGAGGACGGCAAGTGGCTCGCCAATCGCGAGGCGAACCTGTCCTGGGCGGCCGAGCTGAGTTCGAGCAATGAACTGCTTGAAGGTGAATGGTGGCCAGCAGACTACGCCGGTCCACCACTGGCTTCCATCGCAACAGAGGCGGCGGCC
>DDIP01000350.1:0-7547 GCA_002338605.1 Proteobacteria bacterium UBA1847
AAGCCGTAGCCGCAAAGAATGCCGCCGAAAACATCACGATGGTGTTGTACCCGAACGCGGTAACTGAAACCGGTCGGGAGCTGCGACTGCGACAGCAATACCTGCTGGCATCAGCCAGTCTGCAGGACACGGTCCGGGACTGGTGTGAGCGGCACGGCGACGATTTCAGCGACTTCGCTGCCAAGAACTGTTTTCAATTGAACGATACGCATCCGGCCGTCGCGGTACCGGAACTGATGCGCATTCTCCTCGACGAGCACGGACTCGAATGGGATGACGCCTGGCAAATAACCCGGCAAACAATGGCCTATACGAATCACACCTTGTTGCCGGAGGCCCTGGAAGTCTGGACTGAGTCGTTGTTTGCCCGGCTGCTACCGCGTGTACTTGAGATCATTCATGAGATTAACGATCGCTTCCTGAAAGAACTCGGTGAACGCTGGCCAGGAGACGACGACAGAATGCGGCGCATGTCACTCATAGGTGAAGGGCATGAACCTGTTGTGCGCATGGCGTATCTTGCAATCGTGGGCAGCTTTTCGATCAATGGTGTCGCTGCATTGCACTCGCAGCTTCTGCAGGATGGCCTTTTCAACGATTTCTACCAGCTTTGGCCGGAGCGCTTCAACAACAAGACGAATGGTGTCACGCAAAGACGCTGGCTTGCGGCCTGCAACCCGGGCCTCACGGCTTTGATTAATTCGAAGCTGGGCGAAGGATGGGTCACAAACCTGAGCGAGCTTGAGGGACTTCGGGAGTTTGCCGAAGACCCCGCCTTCCGGGAGCGGTGGCAATCCATCAAGCTTGCAAACAAACAGCGGCTCGCAGCGCTGATTGAACTGCGGTGCAACCTGGTGCTCGATCCGACAATGCTTTTCGACGTACAGGTGAAGCGGATTCACGAGTACAAGCGGCAACTCATGAACCTGTTGCACGCCGTTCACCTCTACGACCGCATCATCCGCGGCGATGTCAAAGGGATGGTGCCGCGAGCGATTGTTATCGGCGGTAAAGCGGCCCCTGGCTACGAAATGGCGAAGGCAATAATCAAGAGCATCAATAGTGTCGCCGAAGTTATCAACAAAGCACCGGAAACCGAGGGCTTGCTGCGCCTTGTATTCCTGCCCGACTACAACGTGTCAGCCATGGAAATCATTTGTCCCGCAGCGGACTTGTCGGAGCAGATTTCGACGGCCGGCAAAGAGGCCTCAGGCACCGGTAACATGAAGTTCATGATGAACGGCGCACTGACGATCGGCACACTAGACGGCGCAAATGTCGAAATTCGCGAGGCCGTCGGCGAAGAAAATTTCTTTTTGTTCGGCAATACAGTGGAACAGATTGAAGCGATCAAACCCACTTACGACCCGCATGCGATCATTACTGGCGATGTGGATTTTTCCCGGGCAATGCAGCTCTTCGAGGATGGCCATCTTGATGGTGCCGAAGAGGGAATTCATCAGTCCATCATCCACGCGATTAGGAGTCCACACGACCAGTGGATGACCGCCGCTGATTTCCGGGGCTTTATCGATGCGCAACAGCAAGTCAACGAGGCCTACAAAAACCGGGAAAACTGGACGCGAATGAGCATTCTTAACACCGCGTCCAGTGGTCGCTTTTCGACGGATCGTACGATGCAGGACTATAACCGCGACATCTGGCATACCGACCCGATCAACCCTGACGACCTATGACCGATTTAGAGGACCCGAAAACGCTCGGTGCAAGCTGGGATGGCGACGGCGTGAATTTCGCATTGTCCGCTGCTGGCGCGGACCGTGTAGAGCTTTGCCTGTTCGATAATTCTGGTCAGCCGCAGACCTGTCACGACCTGCCGCATTTTGAAGACGGAATTTTTCACGGCTACCTCAGCGGATGTCAGCCAGGGCAGCATTATGGCTATCGTGTGCACGGACCGTATGACCCGGCTGCCGGGCTGTTCCACAACGCCAGCAAGCTGCTGATTGACCCATACGCCCGCCTGCTGAGTGGCCCCGTTGTCTGGTCGGACGCTTTGTATGGTCACGATCTGTCGGTGGATACTGACAAACCCATGCAGCGAAGTCTCCTTGACAGTGCGGCATTCGTACCAAAGGCAATTGTTTCTGACTCCAGTGGACTCGTATCTCGCCGACGTCCCCGGATTCCGTGGTCTGAAACCATCATTTACGAGCTCAACGTGCGTGGCTTCACCATGCGTCATCCTGCAATGACGGAGCAGGACCGTGGGCGCTTTCTGGGTTTAAAGAACAAGGAAGTCCTCGACTATCTGAAGGCGCTGGGCGTGACGGCGGTTGAACTCATGCCGGTTCACGCTTTTGTTGACGAAAGTTTTCTCAGCGACCGGGGACTCAGAAACTACTGGGGCTACAACTCGATAAATTTCTTTACGCCCGAGACCCGCCTCAGTTTCAGCGATGGCATTCATGAGTTCCGGGAAATGGTCAACAGCATCCACGATGCCGGCCTCGAGGTCATTCTGGACGTGGTCTACAACCACACGGCGGAAGGGGGCAAGCACGGCCCAACCTTGAGCTTCCGCGGTATCGACAATCTCGCGTACTACCGCACGATTGACGGATCACCGGGTGACTACGTGAACGACACCGGCTGCGGCAATACGCTGAACGCTGACAGCCTCACGGTGCAGAACATCATCCTGGACAGTCTTCGCTACTGGAGTTGCGAAATGGGCGTCGATGGTTTCCGTTTCGATTTGTGTCCAATTCTCGGACGCGGCCAGACGGGCTTTGACACACACCATCCCTTGTTGTCGAGAATTGAAACCGATCCGCTGCTGGCTGAAACGAAACTCATTGCCGAACCCTGGGA
The DNA here is from genome assembly GCA_002338605.1 of Proteobacteria bacterium UBA1847. Lineage (GTDB taxonomy): Bacteria > Pseudomonadota > Gammaproteobacteria > Steroidobacterales > Woeseiaceae > UBA1847. Next base: position 2,836 of record DDIP01000350.1, read on the forward strand.
TGTTGGTCCGGGTGGCTATCAGCTTGGCCATTTCTCACCCCGTTGGTCCGAATGGAATGACCAATTTCGGGATTCCGTACGCCGATTCTGGCGCGGTGACGATGCCGAAGCGGCAACTTTCGCCAAGCGGCTACATGGGTCCGCCGATATTTTTGAAGCCGGGGGTCGCGCACCGCGGTCAAGTATCAATTTTGTTACCAGTCACGACGGCTTTACTCTGCTTGACGTCGTAAGTTACGAGCAGCGGCATAACCTCAACAATGGCGAAAGAAATCGGGATGGTCACCAGCACAACTACAGCTGCAACTACGGCAAGGAAGGCGCCACTGACGATTCGGGCATCAGCCGACTGAGGCGTCGACAACGGCTTAACATGCTATCGAGCCTGTTACTCGCACAGGGGACGCCGATGCTGCTTGGGGGTGACGAATTTGGCAATTCGCAAAACGGCAATAACAACGCCTATGCCCAGGACAATAACATCGGCTGGATCGATTGGAGTGATATTGACAAGGACCCGGAGTTTCTCAACACCGTTCGCCAGCTCATCTGGCTGCGTCGCCAGCACGCGTTGCTGAGGCACAACGATTACCGCCACGGACACAAGTCCAACGGAAACGGACACCCGGACATCAATTGGCTGACACCGGGAGGCACCGCGTTAAGCGCACAACAATGGAAACACGACAGGGCCCTGTTACTGCTCCTCACCGAAACAGGCGAAGCGATGCACGATGCCCGGCAGCCCACCGCGGCAGCCATACTGATAAATGCCGCCCTTGAGAATGTCGAGTTCGAACTGCCGGCAATCGATACGAACGGAAACTGGCGACTCGCGTTTGCCAGCTGCGAGATCGGCAACACGAAAGCCAACCGCTGGCAGCTGCCGGACCGAAGTTCGGCCTGTTTTCTTTACGAATAAGATCGCGTCTTATTTGATTTTGAGAACAACCGGTCGGTCGATTTGCCTGCCGATCTCCTGCAGCACGGCCTCAGCACGAGCGACCGGCTTTTCCTGACGCGCCGCTGCAGCGAGTTGCCTGTCCTGCAACTGAACCGCAAGGTCCCGCAATTCCTCAAGCGAATTGACCAGCTTGCGACTAATTCGTGAGTCACTCCACAAGGCAGCGCGCTCCATGTGATGTGTCGTCGCCCACAAGTAGCGACCCGCCATGGAATTGTTGTTCGCATCGCGGGAGATTCGCGCATGATAAAGATAATGCTGTGCAAGCAGCCAATGCGTCCTGCCGAACAGCTTGTCCAGCAATTCGGCAGTTACCTCCGGGCCGTCCAGATTGTCGCTCATCTGCAGCATCTGCTGGCCAACGTCTGCGAGTCTGTCGGCCAGCTCAGGCGATGACCGACCAGACTCGATCGTGAGGTGGCTTGCGCTGGTCACCAGGTCGCGGCGCACTGCGTCAAAATCGCGCCGAACGAACGCATCGCGTATCGATCGAAAGCGATGCGATGGAACGTCGTAGAACGTCACCCAGAGATTTTCGTCGACTTCGACAAAGGAACCACGTGGCTGTGCAATTGACGGCGTCATCGCCAGGACTACGAGGGTGGCAGTTGCTATTGCTGAAATTCGCATGACTTTCCTCAATTCCGGATTCTACGGACGATTCGACCATCTTAACCGCAGAAGGTGCGATTGAATCTAGAATTCGATCCTGGATCCATCGTAGGCGTACAAGCCACCACTGCAATCGGGTGACGAATCATCGATCACTTTTAGCAGCTTACCAGCGGAGACAGCGGGCGAGAACAATCTGGAACTATCAACGCGCTCTGTGAAAGGCTTCGATAGCGCAGTATCAACTGTCCCCGGATGCAATGCGAGAACTACGGAGGCAGGGTTCAGGCGCGCCTGTTCAATCGCCAGCGTCCGCACAGACATGTTCAATGCAGCTTTTGACATTCGGTAGGACATCCAGCCACCTAGTCGATTGTCAGAGATACTCCCAACTCGCGCAGAAAGTACTGCAAGAACTGACTTGTTATCTTTGCTGAGTGCAGGCAGAAAATGTTTCGCTACCATAACCGGGCCGATTGCGTTAATGGTCAGCACCTCGGCCATTGCCCGCGGATCAATTTCCCGCAGGCTCCTCTCAGGAAGTATTTGATCTTCGCGATGGAGAATTCCGGTAGCAACAATCACCAGATCGAGCAACGAGTCGCGCGATGCCCATTCGGCAGCAACAGCGACCGACGATTCGTCGGTCACATCTATACTGTGCCAATTGACTTTTTCGCTGTCCCAATTGAGACAGGAACGCGAAAAAACGCTGACGCTGCGGACATTTGCATCGGCCGCCAACAACTCAACGAAGGCGCGCCCTATGCCGCCGCTGGCACCGATTACGGCGGCCCGGGCGTGAGAACGAAACGACGACAACAACGCCACGATACGGCGCTCGTCTAGTTCACGAGTGCCAGATCAATCGCAGAGAGCAAGTCTTCATCATACGGCTGCGTACGCGGGCTGAACTCCGCTATCAGTTTGCCGTTGCGACCGATCAAAAACTTGTGGAAGTTCCAAGTTGGGTAAGTCCCGGATGCTGCAGCGAGCTTGTCGAAGAACGGATGCGCGTTGCTTTTCCTGACCGAGATCTTTTCGAACATCGGAAACTCGACGCCGTAAGTCAACCGACAGAATTCCTGAATCTGTTCTTCGGTGCCGGGTTCCTGACCGAGAAAATCATTGGACGGAAACCCCAACACGACCAGTCCCGCATCACCATACTGCCGATACAATTTCTCGAGTCCATCATATTGCGGTGTGTTGCCGCACCTGGAAGCAGTATTGACAACCAGTACTACTTTGCCATTGTAGGCCTCGCGTAGATTGACGGCCTCGTCCGAGGCAAGCCGCCTGAAATCATGGTCAAGAAGCATGCCCTCGTTGGCTATGGAAGAAGACACCGCCAGGATGAATAGCAGCAGCAAAATGATTCCGTTCGAATTTCTCACGTCGTACTCCGGGTATTGTATTCAGCTGAACTGTCATCAATTCTAGAGACGCAACCCGCAGCAATGGTTTCAAAGTTGTACGCAAATGAAACTATATGTATCTGGCTGATTTCAGTTGTCTATTGCGTACAGGACATTCCGGACTACTCGTCGTCAATGCCCCCGGCAAACTCCTGCGGAACGATCAGTTCTTCGACAACCGGCAACACTTGCCGAAGAATCGATTCACCCTTTTCGCTTTCCACGAGGCCGACAAGAATGTAGTCGCGCCAGAGCGTGCCGCGGACCATGATCGCGTCGGCGTGCCATTGCTTCCATGTTCCGGACTTTCTGTACATCCGGGCATCCGGCGCCAATGCTTCGACCTGCGAAACGAACTTGTGGTGCAAATGCGGATCAACGAGGTCAGCCAGCATTTGTTCCGAGCGTTCCGGACTGATCAAACGGCCTTCAGATAGAAGGTAAAACACGCGGCAAACCTGTGTTGCCGTCGCGCCATGCGAAATATTGTGGATGGGATCACCGATGCGTGGACCTGAACTGGCGAAACGTTTGCCAACCCAAAGGCCACCACCGCGTTTTTCATCGTAAAAACCGTACTTGGGATCTTTCAGTACGGCCTGTATTTTTTTCATCCCAATGCGGTCAATCATCCGGGTCGCAGCAGAATTACTCGATACACGAATCATGTCGCCAAGATCCTTGCGAATCTCCGGGGTCTCTTTCAACGAGCCGTCGTCGAACGAGGCGTATGCCGCGATCAGGATCGCAATCTTCGGCAGACTCGCGGCGTACATCATTTCATTGCCGTTGACGCGCGCAAATCTTGGTGCGTCGCCGCTCAGATCGACCAGTCCGATCGCCATCTTTTTCCTGGCGATTAGCCGCTTCCATTCAGGATTTGCAGACAAGCGCGCTTCGAGGACCTTTTGCAGCTCGGGATCGACACTTTCATACAGGGGTTGCCAGTCATCAGCATTGGCAACATGGGGCACGAGTACAGCCAACAACAATGTGAGTGTGACAAGCTTCATTGAATAGCTCCTGGTGGGACGACGGGGTTTGACCGAGGCGCCGGATTGCTGGCAGCCAGGTTCCAACGCCGGTTCTCGCGATGCAGAAAGGTGCTTAGACCAATCCAGACAAGGACCAGCACAATATTAATCATGACGAATCCGAAATTGCCGAGTTGAAATACACGGGTGCCGACAAGTATCGTCAGCGCCGCCATACCGTCACCCAGCCGCACGAACAAGGTATCGACCGTTGGCTTTGCCTGGTAGAGCATTTCTTTTGACGTCGGCAACCAAAGCATGTGTCTCGCCGTATTGTGGATCGACAAGGTGCTTGAATTCTCAACAACCTTCAAAACTTTGATGAGGCCAAGCAAGGGCACGAATGCCATTGATGCATAGGCTATCAGCGAAACGAACGGTGTCGTGTACAACAGTGCCTGCATGCCGCCTGCCTTCAGGATTCGCGAAACGGCAAAAGCCTGCAGCATCAGTGTGACCAGGTTGATCCAGAAATAGAGGTCACCGTAGAAGACAGCGGTTGATTCCTGCATTGCACGGCTGAAGGCTTCGGGATCGCTCCTCAAGTCGGCGAGATCGTCACTCAGCGTACTTTGGACGATACCGAACAGGATATTGTCGCCACTGGTAACCACCCACGTGAACACCATAATCATCATGGCGGTTGCGGTGAGATAACGATGTTTCAATATCAGCTGGTATGGC
>DDIP01000350.1:7648-8635 GCA_002338605.1 Proteobacteria bacterium UBA1847
ATCAGCTGGTATGGCCCCTCGCTGGACGGCGCCGCCGGTTCCTGCCATCGATCGGTTGTCCAGCTTGATGGGTTGCCATACGTACCGCGTCGATTCGCGACGACCGCGAAGACCAGGGACATGCCCAGCGGAACGAGCGCGACCAGAATCAGGTCGAAAGCATCGATGGCAGGCATCAAAACCAGCTTCTGGCCGATCCAGGAACCAACGGTTGCACCGAGAGCTGCCCCGACGGCAATCAGCGGGAATAATCGGGCGCCTCGTTCGGCGCCGTAAACATCCGAGCTGAATGCCCAGAATTGTGCGACCAGCGTGACACTGAAAATACCAACGAACAGGTAAAACAGTATGCCGAAAACCGGGCTTTTGCCCAGTATCATGCCGGGCTGCGACAACCAGAATGCGACCAGCAGAATCCCGAAGAAAACGCCGACCCGGACAATCAGATCGTTGCGACTCCACTTCGCCGCGAGGCGAGCATAAAAAGGCAAGATACCGAGCAACAGAATACTTTGCGCAAATGCCGAGTACGCCTTAATCTCAAGCTTTGTAAGGTCGCCGATGTCGGTGACGGCAAGCCAGCCTTCACGCACGGGTTTGACCAGGTAAAAGGCAACCAGGATCAGGAAAATGTTAGCCACAAGAATCAGGCTCGTCGCACCTTCCCGCGGATGCACGTCCGCAAATAAGCGCAACAAGCGCTCGTAACCGGGACTACCCACTTCATGTTGATTGTCAGAGGTCATGCTTTCCATTTACCACGACGCCTGGTCTGCGGCATGGCGCTCGTTTCCCTGGTATTAGGACTGACTGCGTTTGCGGCTCCGCTCGACCCGCCTCCTCCGGGGGTCCTCGCCGAGGCGCGGCAGATTGTACAGGAAATGCAGCAAAGTCAACGGGGTCCGTATACCCGAATTCGCTGGTACTGCAACGACGGGACCGTGCAGGCGCCGGTTGCTTTTGCCTGCGCGGAGCGCGGCGGCGGCC
>DDIP01000429.1 GCA_002338605.1 Proteobacteria bacterium UBA1847
GCCACCGCTGCACAAGCGCCGGTTCCGCACGCGGCCGTTTCGCCGACGCCACGTTCGTACACGCGAAGCTCGATATTGTCGCGATCGGCAACGCGCATGAAGCCAACGTTGACGCGCTCAGGAAATCGTTCATGGTGTTCAATTTTGGGCCCGAGTTCATTGACGCGAGCCGTCGCAACATCCGAAACGATCAGGACGCAATGCGGATTACCCATCGAAACGGCGCAGACGCTGAATTCCTCGTCACCGACAGCCAGAGCGTAGGAATCCGCCATTTCCTCCGCCAAGAACGGGATCCTGGCTGGCTCGAACACCGGCGTGCCCATACCGACGGCAACCTGACCATCTGGAAAAACATTGGCGACAATCGTGCCGGCCGGACTCTGTAGCTTGAAATCCCGCCTGTCACGGCTGTCGGCGGCGAGCAACCTGGCGACGCAGCGAACACCATTGCCACATTGCTCGACTTCCGAGCCATCCGAATTGAAAACGCGGTAGCTTGCAATACAGGTATCGTCGGTCGATGCGCTGATCCACATCATCTGGTCAAAATGCGTTTCAGCCTTGATATCGCCGAGGCGTCGAATGGTTTCCGGGTCCGGTGGCGGTAACTTCTGCTGCCGCTGGTCGACAACCAGGATGACATTGCCCGTGCCGTGCATCTTGGTGTATGGAATACGCATTGAAATTTTTCTTGCCTTCGCTTTAGTGCTCAATGGACTTTATAATCCCGCCGCTGTAGTTTACATAAACTGCCAATCTAACTAACAAATCGCCCTTGGAGAGAGACATGCGGCACATAATGGTACTGAACGCAAAAGGCGGCTGCGGCAAGAGCACCCTCGCGACAAACATTGCATCATATTTCGCAACCCAGGGCGCCGCTGTCGCCCTGGCCGATTACGATCCACAACGATCAAGCCGCGACTGGCTGGAACGACGCCCCGATAGCCGGGCCCCGATTGCTGCCGTTGCGGGCTTTGAAGACGGCCTGCGCAAGGCCCCGCGCAACGCTGACATTCTCGTCATCGACGCACCCGCCCGATCGCACGGTGCCGAACTGACCGATCTCGTCAAGCACGCTGAAACCATCGTCGTCCCGGTGTTGCCATCGACCATCGACATGCAGGCTACGACGACATTTCTCGAAGAGCTGAGAGACCAGAACAAGATCGCAAACAAGCAGGCGAAAGTGGCGGTTGTTGCCAACCGGGTGCGTGAAAACACCCTGATTTATGACGATCTCGACGAGTACCTGACCAAGGTGCGGGTTCCCTACATCGCTGCGCTTCGCGAGGCACAAAACTATGTGCGGGCCTATACGCGCGGCATCGGCATTTTCGAGTTGCCCGAATACCTGGCGTGGCCGGATTGGGACGAGTGGGAGCCTTTGACGGCCTGGTTACGGACCAAGCGCAGCCAGCCTTAGCCCAACCTTAGGGGTGCTAATTCCGCCCTCTCGCTAGTCTTGTGGGGTGTGCGTGATGGCCGGCAGGTTCGTGGCTGTTGAGACCATGCCGAGGCCGTCTCTGAAGGCGTCGGCGGCGGCGTCGGTTTCGCCCAGCTGATTGAGCAGGGCGCCGTATTCCTGGTACACCTCCGGTGAAGGGCGCAGAGTAATCACGGTTTCGAGGTAACTGCGGGCTTTTCCCCAGAGCTCGTTACGCAGGCATAGCCTTGCGGCCGCGAGCAGCAGGTCCGGATCTTCGCTGTGCGTTCCGAGCCAGACCTCTGCCCGTTTCAATTGTTTGCTGGCGTCGACGCCGTCGACGATGCCGAACAGGCGCACCAGCGGGCTGCGCCATTCCGATTTCAGGGCGGAAGCAAGTTCTTTTTCAGCCCGGGCGTGCTGATCGGTTCGCATCAGCGCCCGGTAGTAGGCCTCGAGTAGCGATAGATCTTTTTTCAGTACTCTCGGCACGGCTTTCCACGCCGCCGTCAGCATGTCGGGGTCCGAAGCCTTGTCAATTTCTTCTCTGTGAACGCGCTGCTCCCATAACGCGAGCGTTTCGGTTTTGACATGCGAATGCTTCCTGATGCGTGGCAACAGTTCGCGGAGCGATGGCCAGTCCTGCAGGCGGTAGTAGAGTCGCCCCATCAGGGCCAGGGCATGACCGTGGTCTTTCGAGTTCTCATCAAGGCGCCGCAGCGTGGCCAAAGCCTGTTCATGCTGTCCCTGGTCCAGCTGGAACTCCGCCTGCGTCAAAAGCACCGCGTTGGCCGCTTCCGGGATGTCCTGGTAGGCGAGCCGCAGCCATTCATCGCGGCGTTCATTCTTTCCCTGCAGGTGAGCGGCTCGCGCTGCCTGCAGGTAGTTGAATAAGGGTGAGTCACTCGTGCTCGCAGCCCTCGCCAGCATCCGCTCGCCGCGGGCGAAATTGCCCTCCGCCATCTCGATCAGCCCGCGTGTCATTTTCTGGCCGGAACGTGCCGAGCGATAACGGCCGGCCGCTTCACCAATCCTGCGCGGCGCAACCAGGATTTTTCGAACAAGCCAGATTGCGACAAACACGGTGGCGGTCAGGAAGACGAGCACCGGTACTGACATTTCGACCAGGTAACCCCGAAAATTAATCGCGACATAGCCGGGGTCGGCGAGCAGGAAGTGCGCCGCAAAGCCACTCGCGATCAAGGCGAGTACGATAATGATGCCGATTTTCACTCGCTGCTCTCGCGCAGGGTGCGGTACTGGCGCAGCAGCCGCAGTGAGCCTGAGATGTCGGGCAGGGCCCTTGTAAACACATTGCCGCGAATCTCACTGAGTGTTTTCTGCGTGCTGATCACCTGTTCGCTGCTGGTATCGAAATGAGCATCGAGTAATTCACTGACATCATCGAGTGTCTGTTCGAAAATCGCCTGCTCGCCGCGCAGTAGCGCGAGTCGCGCTGACTGCAGCTGTAACGCAATGTTATTGCGCAGGAAATCTTCGGCATCCGGGGAGACCAGTTCGAGCTTCGCCTGTTCTGGCGGCGTCACCTTGACAAGACCTGACATCGCGTCCTTGATCGAGCCCCAGGCCCGTTTCAATGTGCCAGCTTCCGGGTCGCGTTCGTTACCGGCATTGTCATCGGCCGATTCGGCGCCTCTGAGCGGTATGGACTCGACGACACGTGCGAGGCTCGCGAGCGTTAGCGTCGCCCCCTCAAGATCCGGTTTCTCCATGACCTCGAGCGCGGCCATCTCGTCCGAAATGGCCCTTCGGACCTCGGTCAGCGCGGGATCGGAAAGCTGCGTAATGCGCTCGTCCGCCATACCCAGTGCGAGCGCCGCCAGATGCGGATTATTGGCCAACTGCAACTGTGCGTTTGCAATCTGCAGGTAGTACTCGCCTTCCGCCAGCAGAAATGTTTCACGGGCTCCAGCCGATATGCCGGCAAGCGAGGCGACTGTCGCCTCGATTGACGTCATTCTTGAAGGCAATGAGTTCAACAGCCGGATACGTTCCTCAACGTCTTGGCTGATCGCCGCGAAATCGTCGCTGTAGTCCGGGTGCTCTATGCCGGCAATCTGCTGTTCGAGCGTGGTCAGGGTTTCGTCGACATTGCCCAGTCGATGATTGAGTGCTTCGATTGCGGCAAGCGTTTCAGAATCACTGCTGTCGTCGGTGTTGCGCCAGTCAAGGAACAGCGAGTAGCCCACTGCTGTGACGGCAAGGATCGACAGCACGATGGCAAGCCAGGCAAGAGCATTGCCGCGTTTGGCTGTGTCGCCGCCGACCCGGTCTTCGACCTCAAACTCGGCGTCGGCGTTGGCCTCGATATCGTTTTGCTTCTCGCCCGTTTGTTCTTCGCTCATGATGCTGGTCCGGATCCGGTTTTGTGAATTGAAGTAATGGCATCGAGCATGTCGGCAGCCTGAGGCCCTTTGGCTAATACGAGTTTCGATGCCGGGTAGCGATCGAGCGCCGCTTTCAGCACACGCCTTGCCGGCGTCACCAGCGGAATGGAATCGAGCCTGCTCCTGCACCATGCCGGCAATAAGGCAGCGAGATTGTCCAGAGTTTCAACGCTCATCACCGTAATGGCACCAATCATACCCGATCGCCACGCGGATTCGATTGCTGCGAGCTCATCGACCGTTGGGGATGGCAATACCCGCTCGTAGACACCCAGGTATGTCACGTGCGCTCCCCGGTCACGCAGCGTGTTCGCCAGCAGTTTGCGACCGTCGCCTCCCCGCACGATGCGAATGTGTTTGCCTTCGACGTCCTGCAATGCCGGGTGTTGCAGCAGGTGCTCACTGTCATAGCCCTGAGACGGCTCAATGGCGACGTCAAGGCCGAGAGCACGCAGTGCCTCGGCCGTCGATGGCCCAATAGCCCCCAATTGTTCAGTCTTTGCGTACCTGGCGCCGAACTCAACTGCGTTTCGGCTTGCGAATAATGCGATATCGGCGGGTGGGCTATCGGCAAGCTCGTGGGCAATGTCGCCCGCCTCACGTGGCACGATGTCGATTGCCGGGAAGTGAAGCGCCGTACCGCCGTGGGCTTCGATGGCGTCGATGAGTTCCGCGGACTGTGCTGTCGGGCGAGTAACCAGCACGCCAAAGCCACGCAGCGCAGAGTCAGGCATGCGAGTCCCCGATTGAATCGAGCAATTCCCGGGCTCCGCCAGCAAGCAGTTTCCGGGCCAGGGCCTCACCGAGTTGATCCGGCCTGCCCGTATGGCCGTCCATCCTGTCCCGGATCGAGCGTGAACCGTCCGGATGTGCGACCAATGCGGTTAAGGACAATGTCTCGCCATCGACCGTGGCAAACGCGGCGACTGGCGACTGGCAGCTCGCTTGCAACACGCGCGCAATCGCCCGTTCCGCCTGCGTGGTCTGCACGGTCTTTGCATCGTCAAGCTGCCCGAGTATTGCCCGCAAGGCCGAGTTGCTTTCCAGGCACTCGATACCGAGCACACCCTGGGCAGCAGCGGGCAACATTTCCTGCGGAGAAAACTCGTAGGCGATGTGGTGTTGCAGTTCGAGTCGCTCCAGCCCGGCAGCCGCGAGAATAATTGCGTCGTAGTCGCCGGCGCCGAGTTTCATCAGGCGCGTGTTCACGTTGCCGCGCAGTGGTTCAATGCGCAGATCGGGACGCAGCATCTTAAGCTGGGCCTGGCGACGCAGGCTGGAACTGCCGATACGGGCGTTTGCCGGTAGTGATTGGATGGTCGTCCCGGCCGCTGCGACCAGCGCATCATGCGGGTTTGCGCGCGTGAGCGTTGCGGCCAGGCAGAAGCCCGGCGGCAGCTGAGCCGGTACGTCCTTCATCGAATGCACGGCAAGATCTGCTTCGCCAAGTTCCATGGCGACCTCGAGTTCCTTGATGAACAGGCCCTTGCCACCGATCTTCTGCAGGCTGCGATCGAGAATCTCGTCGCCACGGGTGGACAATGGCACCAATTCGGTTGCGCTGATTTCCGGGAGTTTCTGCAGTACGGCCGACACGTGGTTCGCCTGCCACAGCGCGAGCGCGCTTTTACGAGTTGCAATTCGAATTTTCAAGCGCGCTAGACTCCTTTCAACCTCCGTCGCACATCGGCGAGGTGCCGGCGGCTGATTATCAGCTCTTTGTCATCGACTTGCGAATTATCGCGCAGAACGACTCGGCTCCTGCCATCGCCGGTTTTCTCGATGCGGGCTATGCGGCTCACGGCGACCAGCACGCTGCGATGGATGCGCACGAATTCCCCGCTGAATTCCTGTGCCAGCATTTTCAGCGAGTCGTCGATCAGGTCCTGTCCATTCTTGTGGTCCACGGTGACGTACTTCTGATCAGCACGAAAACAGTAGATATCCGCGACCGGAATCAGCTTGAGCTCGCCATGTGCGCGTGAGCATACGTGTCGCCGGGTGCTCTCAATGCGCGCATCAGACGCTGCAGCTTGCAGGGTCGAAGGTGCCAGGCGCGACGCCTGGGCGAGTGCGGTTGCAAGCTTCTTTCGGCGAACCGGCTTCAGTACATAGCCAACCGCGCGGGCGTCGAACGCGTCAATCGCGTACTCATCGTAGGCCGTTGTGAAGACAATGGCGGGCGGCTGATCCTGGCTGTTCAGGTGATGGGCGGTTTCAATACCATCCAGTCCGGGCATGCGAATATCGAGCAATACGATATCCGGCTGTAACTGGTTGCACAGCGTAACGGCATCGAGACCATTGCCGGCTTCGCCTACACAGTCGTAACCGTCTTCATCGTCAAGCAGCTGCCGCAGCCGCTCGCGTGCCGGTTGTTCGTCGTCGACAACCAGGACTTTCATTCCACAACCTCGTCAATGGGAAAGCGCAAAGTCACGGTAAAGCGGTCGCCGGCATCGTCAATACGGACCGCATCGCTGCTACCGTAGGCAAGCTCGAATCGTTGCCGAATATTCGCCATCGCCATCTTGTTCCCGCCGGCAGTCCGCTTTTCGCCGACGGCCACGGGATTCGACACCGATATCTCAAGCTGATCGCCAAGCACGCGGCCCCTGACGAGCACCTCGCCACCCTCCGGTAGCAATTCGATGCCGTGATAGATGGCATTTTCAAGCAAGGGCTGAATCGTGAGACTGGGAATACGGGCACGCATGGGTAAACCGGCGATGTCCCACTTCACATGCAGACGGTCGCCGAGTCGAAGCTTTTCGATACGCTGGTAGATGGCGGCGGTTTCAAATTCCTGCTTGAGCGACGATCGGTTACTCGCGCCGCCGAGGTTGGCTCGCAACAGGTCCGACAGGTCTTCGACGGCTTCCTCGGCGCGGGCCGGGTCGGTGCGGGTCAATGAAGCGATGGTGTTCATGCTGTTGAACAGGAAGTGCGGTCGAATCAGGGCCTGCAGCGCGCTGATACGTGACTGTGCCTCGAGGACAATGCTGCGGCGCCATTCACTGGATATATAGAGGTAGCGCATCGCAAGCGCGATGACGATCGAACTGATGGCAAAGGTATGCAGGATGAAATACGAGTGCGAACTGCTGATGATGGCGGATTGACCGAAAATCCGGGTCAGCTGCCAGGCGCTTTCGGCAACGACGAGGCATACCGCCTCAAGTACAACGAAGCCAAGGACGAAAGCACGTGTCGGACCGGCTTTTTCGAGGTAGGGCCGAAGCTGGCACATCACCACTGTTCCGAGCAGCGCATTCCAGAGAACAAAAAACGAGGTTTTCGACAGTTCGATCAGGAAGGGGTGTTGGCTGTCATGTGACGCGAGCGCCAGAATGATTGCGACCAGCGCAGCGACGAGTACAACGATGAACAGCGTGCTCGCGGCACAAAAGTCCGGCAGGTAGGCCTGCGACGATTCTTTATCGGGGTCCCGTGCGGCGATCAATCCGTCGCTCCTGTGACATAAGCGGGTATTGTAGCGCCAGCGGTGGTCTTAATGTGAGGAACGACCCCTCATCAATGCAATCAGGTGTCGCAGTGTTCCTTGATGAGCTCTTCGGCTTTGGTGCGAGCCTCAGCTCTTGCGACATCATCCAGGTAAACGCGTTCGCCGTTCTCATCTTCCCGATAAACCCGACGGGCCTCGAGCATCGACTTCATTTTCTGGCGATAGTCAGCACACTTGGCCGCTTTCTCTTCGGCGGCGGCACGCTCGTCGGCGGCAGTCTGTTTCGCCTGTTGGGCTTCGCTACGAGCCTCTTCGCGTTTGGCCTCGGAATCCAGGCGCGATTGAACGCGCTCCTGAACGGCGGCTTTGTCCGTGCGATTGTAGGAAACCTGCAGCCGCTCTTCACTGGCGTCGCCGGAGGGGCGGTCCGTGTAGTGCACGTTGCCGTTCGCATCGGTGTATTTGTAAATCTCATTTGCGAAGGCGCCGCCGAAAAAAAAGATGGCGAGCGAAACGATGCTGCTTGTCAGGTGTCGTTTTTTCATGCCCATATTAAAGCACGGTGGCGGCTTTGGATGTTGTGATGCTGATCACAGGCAATAGGGGAATTGGTCCTCAAAAAAATAAAAAAAACGGGCCTTATGGCCCGTTAAGATTCTGATATTGAAAGCGATTTTGGTAAATGCTTTCGGCGAGCTTATGTTACTCCGCCGTGGTGAATTCCGGGTAGGCTTCGAGTCCGCATTCGCTGATATCGACACCTTCGTATTCCTCTTGCTCGCTGACGCGAATACCGAAACTCATCTTGAGTGTGAACCAGACCAGCAGACTGACACCGAACACCCAGGCGAAGATCGATCCGACACCCAGCAGCTGGGCACCCAGCTTCGCTTCCGGGTTCGACAGGCAAACCGCGAGCACACCCCAGATTCCGACGACACCGTGAACGGAAATAGCGCCGACCGGGTCATCGACTTTCAATTTGTCGAGCCCGACGATCGACAGCACAACCAGCAGACCGCCAATGGCACCGATCACGGTTGCGAGAATGGGTTCCGGTGTCAATGGTTCTGCCGTGATTGCGACCAGTCCTGCGAGCGCGCCATTGAGTGCCATCGTCAGGTCGGCCTTGCCAAACCAGACGCGTGAGAGGAGCAGTGCAAACACGAGACCACCGGCAGCGGCCATGTTGGTATTGACGAACACCAGTGCAACGGCGTTGGCCTCACCGACGTCGGAGACCTTGAGTTCCGAACCGCCGTTGAAGCCGAACCAGCCGAGCCAGAGAATCAGTGTACCCAGTGTTGCAAGGGGCAGGTTGCACCCCGGTATGGCACTGATCTGACCGCCACTGCCGTACTTTCCTTTACGTGCGCCGAGAAGCAATACACCCGCGAGTGCCGCGGCCGCGCCGCACAGGTGTACAACGCCGGATCCGGCAAAGTCCAGGAAGCCTGCTTCCTGGAGGAAGCCGCCGCCCCATTTCCAGAAGCCCTGCACCGGGTAAATGAAACCGGTGAGGACGACCGCAAATGCGAAGAAGGCCCATAGCTTCATGCGTTCGGCAACGGCGCCGGACACGATGGACATCGCCGTTGCGACGAAGACCACCTGGAAAAAGAAGTCCGACAGGTTGGAATAGTAGGTGTCGCCGCCACTGGCAATGACATCGGCGGCGGTGTTGTCAGATGAGGTCAGCAGACCGCTGCCGAATGTGCTGAGGCTTTGGAAGATACCGCCAGCGAAATCGCCCGGGTACATAATCGAATATCCGCACAGCATGTACATGATGCAGGCGATCGAATACAAACCGATGTTCTTGGTAAGAATTTCGGCGGTATTTTTGGCGCGCACGAGTCCTGCTTCGAGCATGGTAAACCCCGCGGCCATCCACATGACCAGGGCGCCCATCACCAGGAAGTAAAAAGTATCCAACGCGTATGACAGCTCGGTCACTTGCGCCGCTATTTCTGTTGTTGCTTCCACGTTCGTATCCTCCGTGGTCTCTTATACGGCTTCACTACCGGTTTCACCGGTGCGAATGCGAATGGCTTCGACAAGTTCGGTGATGAATATCTTTCCGTCGCCGATTTTCCCGGTGCGTGCTGTGTTGCTTATGGCCTCGATAACCTGCTCGGCGATGTCATCGGCAACCGCGAGTTCGATTTTTGCCTTGGGCAGGAAATCAACGACGTATTCGGCGCCGCGGTACAGCTCGGTATGGCCGCGCTGCCGGCCAAAGCCTTTCACCTCCGTTACCGTAATGCCCTGGATGCCAATATCGGCGACTGCCTGGCGCACATCATCGAGCTTGAACGGCTTGATGATCGCTTCGACCTTCTTCATGGGATGCCTTTCTGGTGTCTCACTGGCGTTGCGTGCTCTCGTCGTTCTCGCGTCCGCTCTCGGCGGCGATCTGCTGACGGCCGGCTGCTCTTCACCGCGGCCTTCTCTTCACCGCGGTCCTCTGTTCACCGCGGTCTTCCCTTCACCGCGGTCTTCCCTTCACCCACCGCGGTCTTCCCTTCACCGCGGTCTTCCCTTCAC
>DDIP01000160.1 GCA_002338605.1 Proteobacteria bacterium UBA1847
TCACCAAGCAGTACGGTGTTGACATAATTGTCAGCAAAAATACGGCCGCCGGTGTCGACGATTTCGCCTTTCGTGAGCTCGACCTGGTTCGCGTCAAGGGCAAGCAGGAACCTGTCGCAATTTTTGAGCCTGTCGGATTGCGGGCAAAACTCAGTGCAGAGGCGATGGCTCGGCTGGAAGATTATGAGAATGCGCTTGTCCTTTACAGGAATCGCAACTGGGATGCCGCACAGGCACTGTTCAAAAAATTGACAGAACACGATGGCGAGCTTCTATATAATGTGTACCTTGATCGGATAGAGCGCTTCCGACAAGAGCCGCCGGCAGCGAATTGGGACGGGGTGTTCGACCACCAGAGCAAGTAGCTCAGCCGTGGACTCTGCTCATTCGGCTTAAGGGGACAAATCGAATAACAATGATGCCTTTAGCTAAAATCCTGGCGAGCGGCAGGCTGGTACTCCTGATGTCGCTGGTCTTGGGCACGCGTTTCGCCTTCGCCGAGGATACGTTGCAGGTCGCAAGCAGCGCTGATACGCAGCGCTTCCTGGCCCGTGCCGAGGACTTGCTGACACTGGGCGAAACCGCCGTGGCCTACGAACTGCTCAGCGAGAAAGAATCCGAGCTCGCCGGCAATCCCTTCTTCGACTACCTGCTCGGCGTCGCAGCGCTGGATTCGGGTCGTACCAGCGATGCGATATTCAGTTTGCGTCGAGCGCTCATCGTCGCGCCCGGCTTTTCCGGCGCGCGCATGGAACTGGCCCGAGCCTATTTCGAGTCTGGTAATGTGGCGCAGGCTCGCCCCCTGTTCGTGCAATTGCTCGGCGAACAGCCACCGGCCGCCGTACGCACCGTCATCGACGACTACATCGCATCGATTGATGCGTCGCCCGCCGCGCCAAGAAGCCGTCTTCGGTTACATTACGATGTCGCAGCCGGCTACGACACGAACGCCAACGGCTCGACTGACAGCCAGCAGTTTCTCGGCTTCACACTCAGCCCGAACAATGTCGAAGCAGACTCGTCCTTTGCAGAGCTCGGCGGCGGTTTTTCTTGGAGCAAGCCTAAAAGCACTCGCCTTGCCTGGTATACCAGCGGCCGCGTTGCGTATCGACACAATCCGGATGCCGACTTCGTCGACTCAGCGCTTGTCAGTGCTGCGGGTGGGATGAACTGGCAACGCGGGAAATTCTTCGGCCGAGCCGGCCTCGATGCTTACTGGTCGGCTCGCGATGGCGACTCGAACCAGAGCCAGTTCGCTCTCGATACACTGCTCGGCCGGCGGCTTGCCGACCACTGGGATGTAAGCCTTGGCATTCGCGGCGGTACCCTGCGCTACGATGACAATATCGACATCATGGACGTCAATCGTGTGATGTTTACCGGTCGGCTTGGCCGCACTTTTTTCTCGGGCGGCGGCTTTGGCGTCGAACTCGTTGGCGGCAACGATTCAGAACGGCGCAGTAGTTCGCCGTACGGCAACTCCAAACTCGGCGGCCGCCTGACACTGTATGCGCCCGTTGGCAGCGACCGGATGCTGTATTTCTCCAGCGGCAGCCTGACCAGCGACTACGATGGCCTGTTCTTCGGCACGCCGCGCGAGGACACCCAGATCTCGACCCTGCTTCAGATTGAATTTATGAATGTCCTGAAAGACGGCCTGTCATTGACACCACGGCTGCGCCACATCGACAACGATTCGGATGTCGGGCTTTACGACTACAACCGACTGGAAATCAGCCTCAACCTCCGGTGGACACCGCAATGATTTTGCTAAAGAAACGTCACGCCCTGTTGTTACTGACTTTGTGCTCGCTGTTGAACCCTGGCCTGGCCGCTGCGGCGGAGGCCGGGTCCGTGTTATTTGTCAAAGGCACGGTCACTGCCGAACGCATACCCGCGGTCAGTCTCGCCCGGGGTGACAAGGTGCTGGACGATGATACCGTTACGACCGGCGACGCCTCACGCGCTCAGCTGTTGATGATTGACGGCGCAAAAATTGCGATTCGGCCAAACAGTATCCTGCGCATTGACGAGTATGCCTACACGGAATCCGCGGCGACCGTCGTCTCCCAATCGGAGAACAAGAGCGTCCTGTCCCTGGTCAAGGGTGGATTCCGTACGATTACCGGCGCTGTTGGCAAAGAAGATCGTTCCGACTACGAGGTTCGTACACCGGTCGGTGTGCTTGGCATTCGCGGTACCAATTTTGCGGTGCTGTTGTGTAGCGGTGACTGCGATGCAGCACCGAGCGTCAGTGCCGGCCAGCCTATCGAGGATGGCCTCTATATCGCGGTTACGGATGGCGCCATCGTATTCCGCGCTCAGGGCGGCGAAATCGTGGTCGGTGCCGGCGAGTTCGCGTTTATTCCAATGGCAACGCGAGTACCGGAACCGCTGGCTGTACCGCCGGCCTTGCTCATGGACGAGGACCTGCGCCTGGACGCGGACGGCGGCACCAACCTGTCCGGCTTCGACAGCAAGCTGGGTACCCGCCGCAGCCCGGACACGAACAAGCCGGGTGAACAAAGCAGCACACCCGGGGACGGAAGTTCCAGCGAAGCACCGCGGCAACCGGTGATCGGCACCGATGCCGACGGTACGCAAATTGACATCACGCCGGGCACAACGCCCCAGCAACGTATTGGTCGCATGATCAGCTTTGCGACGGGGCCCATCGGCGGCGCCAGTACGCACAGTGGCACGCAATTCAACGAACCTTCCCAGCTGCAGCTTGATGCTTCCTACAACATGCTTGGTTTCATCGGCCCGTATCCGGCCCAGGCGACACCACTGATGGCGACCATTGACATCGGCACGTCGGCCAACGTCGAGACCGGTTTCGATTCGATAACCGTTTTGCGCTGGGGTCGATGGTCGGGCGGTATCGCAACCGCGAGAGTTCCCGGCAATACCGGCGACGACAGTGTGGACCTCGGAAACCAGAGCCTTCACTGGGTCAGCGGACCGGACCAGGCGGTACCGGCGATGCCCATTACCGGCGTCGCGAATTACACGCTGATTGGCGGTACATCGCCGACCGACAACCTTGGCAATACCGGCGTACTGGGCAGCGCAAGCTTCAGTGCCGACTTTACCAACCTCCGCGTTGACAGCTCGCTCGTCATCGATATTGCGGGCATGAACTGGACCGCGACTGGCACCGGCAACCTGGGTTCGGTCGCGGGATTGCCACCGCACCTGTTTTTCGGCAATTACAGCACCGTCAGCATTGACGGCGTTGCGACCGGTACCGGGCAGTTCACCGGTTTCTTCAGCGAACCCGGCACCACGTCAGACCCGGCGTTTCCTGGCGGTGCCGGTCTGACCTACAGCCTGCAGGACGGGCAAGGTGCAATCACGGTTTCCGGCGCGGCTGCTTTCGGAAATCCGTGAAGCTAGAGCTCGTCATCGTCGGTGCCGGGCCGGCGGGATTGAGTGCGGCGCCCCACGCCGGAAAGCTGGGTCTGAATTACCTGCTGTTGGAGAGTAGTCCGGCACCGGCCAACACCATCCAGCGCTATCAGAAAGGCAAGCACGTCATGGCGGAGCCGGCCGTCGTGCCCTTGCGCAGCGACCTCGGATTCGCAGCCGGAACGCGTGAAGCCATCCTCGACGGCTGGGAACGAAGCCTTAGCGACCTCGGTATCGAGGTTCGCTATAACGCCGAGGTCGTCGCCATTCGCGGAGAGCGGCCTGACTTCGTTCTGACACTCGCGGATGGCGGGAGCCTGACAGCCGAAAACGTCATCCTGTCAATCGGACTGCAGGGAAACCCGCGCAAGATCGGCGTCGACGGTGAGACAGACCGTAGTGTGCAGTACACGCTCGATGATCCTGACGAATATCGCGGCGAAACAATCGCCGTCGTGGGTGCCGGCGATGCTGCAATCGAGAACGCGATTGCACTGGCGCGCAACAACACGGTCATCATCATCAATCGCCGCGACGAGTTCGCGCGTGCAAAGGACGGCAATCTCACGCTGATTACCCGCGCGATCGAGGACGAATCGATCAGCTGCTTCTACAACACGGGTGTCGCGTCGATCGAAACCTCGCTTGCAATCAACCTGAATACCGAAACCGGTGAAACACGCGTCCCCTGCGACCGCATCATCGCGCGGATCGGAGCAATCCCACCGCGAAAATTCGTGGAATCAACGGGTATCCGCTTCCCGAGCGACGATCCAACGACATTGCCGGAGCTGAGCGGCAAGTACGAGTCGAACGTGCCGGGCCTGTATGTCATCGGAGCACTGGGCGGCTACCCGCTGATCAAGCAGGCGATGAACCAGGGTTTCGAAGTCGTCGAGTTCATCAAGGGCAACGAAATCCTGCCGGCGGATCACGGCATTCTCGAAGACAAGTTTCAATACCTGCCCTACGACAAAAGCGTCGACGAAACGCTGGACATTATTCGCAATAACATCCCGTTGTTCGAAAATGTCAACGGACTGATTCTGCGCGAGCTGGTGCTAGCCAGCGAACTGCTGACGCCGTCAAAATCGGACGTCATCTTTCACAAGAACGACTACACCAATACCTTCATTTCAATCGTTGAGGGAGAAGTTGAAGTCGAGACTGACAGCGGCAACCTGATAACACTGGGACCCGGACAATTCTTCGGCGAAATGAGCCTGCTGTCGGGTCGCCGTCGCTCGGCGAGCGTACGCGCCTCGGCGCCGTGTGTTTTGCTCGAAACACCCCGGCGCGAAATCGTCAAGTTGATGAACAGCTACGACCAGGTGCGAAAAGTCATCGACCGGCATTTTATCGTTCGCACACTGCGTGCCGGACTCGTGCCCGACGCGCCACAGGGCGAACTTGAAGCCGTTGCCGAAACGGCGGAACTCCTGTCCTTTCGAGCGGGCGACGTGTTGTTTCGTGAGGGTGACGAATCCGATGGTCTGCACCTGATTCGCAATGGCTCCGTGTCCGTCTCACGCAATATCGGTGGTCGAAACATCGTGACGACCTACGTCGCAGCCGGCAACTATGTCGGCGAAATGGGCCTGGTTGGCGAAGCACGGCGATCCGCTACGGTGACAGCCACCGTTGCCACGGAATCGATATTCCTGCGCGCGGATATTTTTCAGACGATGCTGCAGCGCAACGCGGGACTTCGTGAGCGCATTCAGACAAAGGTCAGGGAACGCATCAGCGAGAACCTGCGCATGGAGGCCGCACCCGATGCCGGCGACCTGATTTCCTTCCTGATGCAGCAGGGACTCGGCGAGGCGACCGACGTACTGCTGATCGATGAGACTCTGTGCGTCGGCTGCGATAACTGCGAAACGGCTTGTGCCGAAACCCACGACGGCACGTCCCGTCTCAAGCGGGCGGCCGGGCCGTCCTACGCACAGGTGCACGTGCCAACCTCCTGCCGGCACTGCGAAGACCCGCATTGCATGAAAGACTGCCCGCCGGACGCGATCCGGCGTGCACCCAACGGCGAGGTGTATATCGAGGACAGCTGCATCGGCTGCGGCAACTGTGAACGCAACTGCCCCTACGGCGTCATCCAGATGGCGAGCGCCAGGGAAGATGCGCCAAACCTGCTGAGCTGGATACTGACAGGCAGCGGAGCCGCACCCGGTCAGCGGCAGACCGTGGCGACGCCAAACGCGATAAAAAAAGCGGTCAAATGCGACATGTGCAAGGACCTTTCGGGCGGCCCCGCCTGCGTCCGAGCCTGCCCGACCGGCGCGGCAATTCGAATGAGTCCGTCCGAATTCGTCAACCTCGCAAGAAAGGCGAATTGAGATGCAGGCATCGATACTCGCATTCCGTGGTCGACGTTATCTCTGGGTGGCTCTCGCACTCACTGCAATATGCATCATCGCATACTGGCTGGATGACCCACAGGAACCTCCGAATGGCGGCACATTACTCGGTTACTCACTCGGCGTACTCGGCGCATTGATGGTCGCATGGTTGACCTGGTTCGGCGTTCGCAAGCGGGATTACCTGTCCGGCAGCGGCACAGTGCAGGGCTGGTTATCGGCGCATGTTTACTTCGGTCTGTCGTTGATGGTCATCGTCCTGTTGCATGCCGGCTTTCAGTTCGGGTGGAACATCCACACGCTGGCATTTGTGCTGATGACACTGGTTGTCGTCAGCGGCCTCTGTGGCGTGTTCATCTATATGCAATTTCCGGAACGACTCAGCGAAAATCGCGGCGGTGCCAGCCGCTCAGAACTCCTTGATCAACTCGAAGACATTGACCGTCGAAGTCGGCGGGTAGCGGCAAAGCTGCCGGAAGCGTTTCGGGACGTCGTAACCAGTGGCGTACAGCGAACCGAACTTGGCACAACGCTCTGGCAACGTCTGCGCAACCAGGATCGCTCACAAATCCAGTTGCCGAATGCCTCAGCCACCGTTCCCAACAAGGGCCAGGAAGCGGCCATGGACTGGCTTGCCGAACAGCAGTCGCGTGCTGATGCGGAATCCGCGGCAACTATCGCCGAGTTGTCGGCATTGCTCCGGAACAAGCGCAAACTTTTGCGACAGATTCGTGAGGATTTGCGACTGCAGGCGGGTCTCGAAATCTGGTTGTATGCGCACGTGCCGCTGACTGCAGCGCTCTTGATGGCATTGCTGGCCCACATCGTAACCGTGTTCCTGTACTGGTGACCCGATGGCTTACCTGATTCGATTTATCAGCAAGAACGCCGCCGGAGGCTACGAGCAGCACGACCGCCGCATCGAAACCGGCCCGATCACCATTGGACGTTCAACCGACCAGGTATTGCACCTCAAGGACCGCCGTGCACGATTGCAGCACGCCGTTATCGAGGCCAGGAACGGCGTCTTCCATATCACGACAGGCACATTGGCCGGCGTCACCGTCAATGGCAGGTCGCAGCGCGACGCAAAATTGTCGCTTGGCGATACGATCGAGGTCGGTGCGAACATCATTCGTGTTATCGACCCGCCGGACGGATTCGATTTTGCCATCACGTTCGAGTTGAGCGGTGAAGCCAATGGCGAGCATATGGTGTCGAAATGGAGCTCACCCGTTTCCGGGTTGGGTGGATTCAGCAAACGCCGGATATCCTGGCTGTTGGTCGCAGCGACCCTTGTCCTGGGTTTCGTTATTCCACAATTCATTGCCCGGGATTTCCTGCAGGCCGGTCCGATACACAGCGTCCACAGTAGCATCGGTGACGATTGCAAAAGCTGTCATGTGACGGCGTTCAAACGCGTACCGGATAGTGCCTGCATCGACTGTCACACCGTGCAACGCCACACGGGTACCGATCAAGCGGCCGTTCTCGGCGTAAGCCGTTGCGCGACTTGTCATCTTGAGCACAACGAACCGC
>DDIP01000222.1 GCA_002338605.1 Proteobacteria bacterium UBA1847
GATCGTGTCCTCGATGAGCTCGCCAGCCTGGAAGCAGGCGCCAAATCCGATCCCCGCCTGTTGGTCCAGCTCGCGGAATATTACGCGCACTGCGTGGACCACGAGGCCGCACGGCGTTGTTATCGCAAGGCCAGCAAACTGGATCCGGACAACGCGGAGTATCTGTTCGGCCTCGCGTCATCGGAAATCGCGCATGGCGATATGGACACGGCAGAGCGCCTGCTGAATCGGGTCATCGAAATTGCCCCGCACGACTACGACGCCTACCGAAACCGGGCGACGTTGAGGCGACAGCGCCATGACGACAATCACATCGACGAACTGTTGCAAAGGCTCAAAGCCGGTGTGCAACGGCCCGCCGGCGAGGTGCAGCTCTGTTTCGCGCTGGCCAAGGAGTACGAAGACCTGCATGAGGATGACGTCGCGTTCGACTGGTTGCGGCGCGGCGCCGACAAGCGACGCAGCCTGCTGAAGTACCGGGTCGACGGTGACCTTGCCGTCCTTGCACGATTGCAGCGCGTTTTTGACCGGACGATGATGGATCGCGATGTCGCGGGATGTGCTGACAAAGGGCCGGTGTTTGTCATCGGGCTGCCCCGCAGCGGTACCACGCTGATCGATCGCATCCTGGGTTCGCATTCTTTGGTCACAAGCCTGGGTGAGATCAACGATTTCGCCTACTCATTGATGCATACGCTGAACACGGCCGGCACCAAGCTCGAACTCATCGACCTGTCGGCAGACATCGACTTCGCGGCACTCGGCAGGCGCTACGTGCAAGGTACGAACAATTACCGGAAGACGTCACCCTACCTGATCGACAAGACGCCGCTTAACTACCTGTACGTCGGCCTGATTCGGCTTGCCTTGCCGAACGCCCGGATCGTGCATATCAAGCGCAATCCGATGGACAGTTGCTATGGCATGTACCGCACGCTGTTTCGCGCGGGCTACCCGTTCTCCTATGACCTCGATGATCTGGGCAAATACTACATCGCTTACCGTGAGTTGATGGATCACTGGGGTGCCGTTGCACCGGATGCATTTCTCGATGTCAGCTATGAGGAACTGGTCGATAACCAGGAGACCGTCAGCCGGCGCATCATCGAGTACTGCGAGCTTGACTGGGAACCGGCCTGTCTCGACTTCCACAAGAACAGCTCCGCTGTTGCGACGGCCAGTTCGGCCCAGGTGCGGCGGCCGGTGTATCGCGACGCGCTACAGCGGTGGCGCCGCTATGAAAAACAACTGCAGCCGCTTGCCGATCAATTGCGTGCGGCAGGCATCGACATACTTGCCGACTGACATGCCTATACGTTTCGCACTCGCTATTTTGCTCATCTTCCCGGTCACCGGCGGTGCCGGCGAATTGGCCGAGACAAGAACGCTGGATGCGGCATTCCTGCTGAGCGACCGTGACCTGGTTGAGCCCGTTTCAATGGGCGAGTTCTCCGTATCGACGGGCAGCTCGGATCCGGTCAACGAGTTTTCCGGGTCGCTAAGGCTGTCGGCATCGCCGCAGACCGCTCACATCGACGTGATCCGGGATTACTTTGACCGTATGGCGGTGAGTGGCGACTCGATTCGGCAGTTACCCGAGTTCGACTTTCGGTTCGTACAGCGCGGTGAGGACCTCGTTCCGCTCGAGCGGGGCGTGCAACGGCGCGAGCATCCCTATTGGGAAATCATTCTGCAGCCGGGGAAGGTCTGGAACGAACCGGGTGACGAAGCGTGGACGCGTGCGGCAATTCCTTTCGCACTCCAGGAGCGTAACGCGAGCTGCACGCACAACGGTGTATTCACGTGGCTGTTCGATGCAGCGGGCAGGGTGTCGCGTGTTGCCTACCAGGTAAGCAGTGAGACCTGCCCTTATTTCAAGTTCAACCTGTGGGGCATCGTGCCTGCCGCATTCGAGCGGCGCGATCTGACCGCCGAGGCTGAGGCTGCGATACAGCGCCTCGACAGGCACCGGCAAAGCCGCCTGCCGCTGCGACCCGTGGCGCAACTGGCAGACGACTATCCCGGTGTTGAACCGCAGCGATTCGGTGTCGACGAGGGTGTCAAACCGGAAGATACCACCGTGCTCGGCATGGTCGTCGATGGTGTGCACTATCGGAGCGATTGCGGCACGCGACACGGCCCCCACCCCTACTGCAACTCGTTGCCGCTGCCGTCCTATTCCACGGCGAAATCGATATTCGCGGGTATCGCGCTGATGCGTCTTGAGAAATTGCACCCGGGCTTCTCAATGACGCCGATCAGCGCGCTGATCGATGAATGTGCATCACGAAAGTGGAGGGGTGTCACGATTGCCGATGCGTTGAACATGGCAACCGGGCTTTATGATTCGGCCGTGTTCAACGCAGACGAGGATGCATCGCCGCAGGTGCAGTTCATTTTCTCCGACAGTCATGAAGAAAAGCTCGATTTCGCCTGCAATCATTACAAGCGCAAATCAAAGCCCGGCAGAAAATGGGTCTATCACACCTCCGATACCTACCTCGTCGGCGTTGCGATGGCGAACGCGATTGCAGACGATCAGGATTCGGACGCCGACCTGTACGACATTCTGCTGGACCCGATCTGGCGCAATCTCGATTTAAGCCCCTTGCTCGACGATACGAAGCGAACCTACGACGACTACGCCCAACCGTTCACCGGCTACGGGCTGACCTTCGAATCCGATGACATCGTCCGGATCGCGAGGTGGTTGAACGAGGATGGCGGCCGAATTGACAACGAAGTCGTGCTGGATAAGGACATGCTGGCCGCCGCGATGCAGCGCGCAACGAACGGCCGCGTGCTCGAGGCGGGATCGCCCGATCTTCGCTACCGGCACGGCTTCTGGGCGTTCAATGCCAGCGAGATCCTCGGCTGCAAAAAAGACGCCTGGGTGCCGTTCATGTCTGGCTTCGGCGGCATCACAGTGGCCATGTTTCCGAACGGCATCATCTACTACTACTTTTCCGATGGCTATATCCACAGGTGGCGGTCCGCGATCGTCGCGAGTAACCAGATCAGGCGACTTTGCTCATGACAACAATCGAATCACCGACCATAAAAAACAGCCATACCGTTGCCCCCGATGGACTGGTAGCCCGAACGTTTCTGTCGTTTCTCGCGACGGCGGGGCTTTTTTACGCCAACATCATGCCGGCGATTGTTGACGGCCTGATTCAGGCGCTGGGTTTCACGCCTCAGGACGCCGGCTTTGTCGGGTCTGCAAACGTTTACGGCGCCGCCGTCGGTGCGCTGCTGATCGTTTTCCTGATCAAGCGACTGCGCTGGCGTACCACGGCCTATGTACTGATCGGCGCGCTCATTTCAATGGACCTGCTGTCGATGCTCGTGACGTCACCGCAGCCGCTGATTGCGATGCGTTTCGTTCATGGTGTGGTCGGCGGCGCGCTGGTTGGAACCGCGTTTTCGGTCATTGCGCGAACCGTCAGTCCGGATCGTACCTTCGGCGTGTTGCTGGTCGTACAGTTCGGCCTGGGCGGCCTCGGCAATATGTATTTGCCGCGGCTGGTCCCGATGTTCGGCGTCGACGTCCTGTTCATGGCGCTGATCGCATTCAGCGTCGTGACGGCGCTGATGATTCCGCTGCTCGACGAGTACCGCGTGCAGCCGCCGACGGCAGCGCAGCTCAACAGCAAAACGGAAAAGATCAGGGTTGTGCCGCTGGCGCTGGCGCTGATCTCGGTGTTTCTGTTCCAGGCAGGGAACATGGGTTTATTCGCCTTTGTCATCGGCCTCGGCCGGGCTTACGCGCTGGAGCTCGATTTCATCACGCTGACACTGGCGGCCTCGGCATGGGTCGGCATCGTCGGAGCCGTCGCCGTCGTCGTGCTGCACACGCGTTTCGGTCGCCTGCGCCCGCTGGTGATCGCGATGCTGCTGACCACCGTCGGTATCCTGGCACTTCACTACAGCGCCAATGCCACCCTCTTTTTTATCGCGAACTGCGGCATGGGCATTACCTGGGCGTTCATCATTCCGTACTTACTGGGCCTGTGTGCCGAGTTCGACAAATCCGGACAGATGGCAGCACTCGGCGGCTTCGCCTCGAAAATGGGACTGGCCAGCGGACCGCTCGTCGCTGGCCTGCTGCTCGGCGACGACAACTATGGATTGCTGATCAATATCTCAGCCGTCGTCCTCTTCGTGAGCATGCTTGCGTGCATTGTGCCGGCGATATACCAGGATAAAGCCGTCGCAAACTAGAAACGAAGGTCGGTCACTCTCGCTTCGGCCGGTCAGGCCGGACGTGCAGGTATTATCCCTTGGTCTTCCGCGAACTCGCCGTCATTTCCCCGCAAGCTCCCGGATGATGATGCTCCAGTGATCCAGCGCATCGTAGAAGGTCTTGATGGGCACGCGTTCGTTGAGACCGTGGGCGAACATCTCATCCGGGTTCATGAAGATGCCGCTCGCGGCCCAGGTCGGAATACCTGCACGACGAAAATGCATGCCATCGGTGCCACCTGATTCCATATAGGCAATCATTCGTACACCGGGGTAGCGTCCCTGCACGGCTTCGCTGATTGCTGCGCGGATTTCCTCGCGCAGTTCGGAAACCGGGCTTTCAACAGGTGCGTAGATTTCCTTGAACTCGATTGCATCGTTTCCAATGACCTGTTTCAGTGATTCGAGGACTTCAGCCGCGGGGACTCCGACAAAGACACGACAATTGACGGTCGCTGTCGCAGACTGCGGCAATGCGTTTTCCGCGTGGCCCGCCCGCAACATCGTGACGACACAGGTCGTTCGGGTCGTGCCCACGTAGGACGATTCCACGGCGAGTCGGTCGGATGCTGTCGTGTCTTCCGGGTTCTCCGCGAATCGGAGCATGGCGTTGCCGAGTTCACCACCGAGCTGTTCG
Organism: Proteobacteria bacterium UBA1847; assembly: GCA_002338605.1. Lineage (GTDB taxonomy): Bacteria > Pseudomonadota > Gammaproteobacteria > Steroidobacterales > Woeseiaceae > UBA1847. The sequence goes on from DDIP01000222.1 coordinate 4,883, forward strand.
CCTGTCACACGAAAGAATTCCAGCGTCATCGGGTTCCAGCGTACCGGGAAGCGGTGCGCCTGGATCTTGCCGATGGCCGCTGCCAGGTCGTAGATCGCGTTGTCCGGCCGCGGTCGCGAACTGTGGCCGCCGGGATTGCGCGCCGTCATCTCCCAGGTAACGTAGGTTTTTTCCGCCGCCTGGATCGTGTAGACCAGCGCCTTGCCGTCCTTGTTCAGGTCGCCACCGCCTGCATCCGAGTTCAATGCAAATTCAGCCTCGGCCAGGTCGTCCCGTTCGTAGGCGAGCTGGCGCGTGGTTACCATGCCGCTTTCCTCGTCACCGGAGAAGACCAGGATCAGGTCGCGATTCGGGACAAAGCCCTCTTTTTTCAGCCGGATGAACGTCGAGGTCAGCTGCGCCACACCGAATTTGTTATCGATGGTGCCGCGCGCATAAAAATAGGTGTCGTCCTGGGTCAGTTTGAACGGCGGACGCTCCCAGTCGTCGGGGTTCGCTTCAACGACGTCCATGTGACCGAGAAACAGTATGGGCGCCTTGCCGGACGATCCATCACCACGATAGCGGGCGATCAGTGACGCGGTCTCACCATTTGGCAGTACTTCGACGTCGGCTGGCGGCAATCCTGCTGCAATCAGCTCATCGGCAAGGTAGTGTGCAACCTCGGGTACGTTGCCAAGGTTCTTTGCCGTTTCCACCTCGACGATTCGTTTGTAGATCTCGAGCGTCTTTTTTGCATGCTCGGAGTTTGTGTCCTGTGCGCCCGCCGAAACGGAAAACAGGAAAGTGGCAATGAGCAGGGAAACTGTCGTTTTCATCTGAACCTCTGGACACGCTGCAATAGTCAAACTGCATAGTAACCGGAAAAGAAACCCGAGACAGAAGCCGCGTTGATTGAAGCGGCGGCAGCCCTGACCGTCGGGCTCGCCCGGACAGGGATGTCAGAGAGGAAAGCGAATATCAGTGACTCTTGCTTTATAGAATGGAAAATAGTCTTTCGTGCCGATCAGGTTGCCACCTTCGACCCGTGTTGGCAGACGGAAACCGGAAAAGTCCCTGAATTCAGAAAGGTAGCCGCCGAAGGGCTGTTCACGAAATGTCTTATCCGGATTTTCATTGCTCCAGCGCTGAATGATGACGTGTAAGGGTTGACCGTCATCGGCAACCGTTATGTCGATGGCCTGCCGATAGTCACCGTAGCTGACGGTTGCACGGGCGGTTGATTCGTCGACCGGCTCCCACTCCACCAAACGACCAGGAAGCAAGCTCGACGGCACCCAGAATGCGCCTTCGGCAATTACGCGTCCGAATGCCGACCGATGGTGATCGCGTAAACCGCCAATGCGCACCACAGGCAGCAGGCCAAATAACCAGAATCGCGTCCAGGACGTCGCGGGCGTCAGGCCGTCCGAGCCGCTGAATGCTCCCGTCTTCAACTGCCAGACGAGGCCATTCGGCGGCGCAAGAACTTGCCGGGCATGCATCGGCTTGTAGTCTGGTTTTTCCTGTGATCCAAAGCCGAGCTCACCCTCCATCTCGATCTCCGTGGCGGTGTAAAGGGGTGTGCCTTCGGCAATGGTGTATCGAAAAAACGCCTGCGCCGGTCCCGGCAAATCCCGAACCATGCTTGCATCGAACACACCGGCAGGCGGGCCCGCTACCGCAATGAGTTCCCCCCAGGCTTTCGCATCCCTTCGGCGGTCGCTCATACGCCAGAGAAACAGGCTCAAAGCCAGAAGGGCAACGAGGAAAAAGGCTGATCCGTAAATCATCAGGTGATCGCTATCCTCAATGATTGATCTTTCGTTGTTGAGTAAGCGTCGTAAAGAGGATCAATGCCATACGAATAAACCGAGCCTTTCCACAAACAGTCAGCTGATAAAATTGTGTCGGGCAGCAGTGGGCCGGGAACCAATCGACGATGCTGGGAAGAATCTTTTGCTGGACCGCGTCAGTATTGGCGATTGCAGCGGTCTTTACGCTGGCGGCTTTTTACCGCGACATGAGTCTTGCCCGCGACCGGGTTGCCGACAAGGGCAGACTCGTACGCTCGCCCTATGGCGACATCGAATACACGGAGGGTGGATCCGGGCCTGCCGTACTGGTGATTCATGGCAGCGGCGGTGGCTACGACCAGGGTGAACTCATTGCACAAGCAGTCCTGGGCGACGAGTTTCACTGGATTGCACCGTCGCGCTTTGGCTATTTGAGATCGGGTTTCCACGCGGGCGCAACCTGGGACGACCAGGCGCACGCGTACGCGTATTTACTCGATGATCTGGGCATCGAAAATGTTGCGGTTGTCGCCATGTCCCATGGTGGGCCTTCGGCATTGCTTTTTTCCGTATTGCACTCAGACCGGGTTTCTTCCCTGACACTGATCTCATGTGGCGTGGCTCGTTCATCGGCACCAGTACAGGAGAGCGCGAATCAAAAGGGCGATCTCCTGGCGACGATTTTCAGGCATGATGTACTCTACTGGGCTATATCAAAGGCGTTCAGGAAACGACTGATGTCACTGATGGGAGCAGACGACGAAGTGGTTGCCAGCCTTGTCCCAAAACAGCGAGAATTGTTTGCGCGCTTCATCGACTATATGAACCCCGTTTCCCTGCGGTCCGCCGGCGCTACCTTCGACAATACGGCCGAATTGCCGGGCGGTAGGATTTCCGCAATCACGGCCTCGACCTTGATAGTCCACGCAGAGGACGACACGCTCCAGCTTTTTCACAACGCGGAATTTGCAGCCTCCACTATTCCTGATGCAAAGCTGTTGCGATTTGAAAAAGGAGGCCACTTCCTGATTGGTGTTGAGCAAGCCGCTATTCGTGCTGCCGTGCGAGATCATATTCTGGGCAACAAAGATGACGATTCATGCGGCGAGCAATCTGAGTGCCCATGACCCGGTTGTCGAACCAGGCGATGCAGAACATCGCAACGCGTTTTGTCGAAGCACGAAAGTTCGGGCAATCCCTGGTGGATTACCCGGGAGTTATTCCCGCTGACCTGGAATCTGCGTATCGAATACAGGACCTCGCGATAGATCTGTGGCCCGAATCAATCGCCGGCTGGAAAGTCGCTCGCATTTCACCGGCACTGGAGGATGAACTCGGTAGCGACCGGCTGGCGGGACCCGTTTTCAACAAGGGCATTGCCTGGGCGGAGTCGGGAGAGACACCTGACATGCCCATCTTTGTCGACGGGTTTGCAGCCGTCGAAGCAGAGTTCATGGCGATCATTGATAGCGATGCGCCTGCCGACAAGCTGACCTGGTCGCAAGATGAGGCGCTCGCGATGATCGGTGATCTCAGAATCGGACTTGAAATTGCGGGCGGCCCGCTGCCGACGATCAATCAACTGGGGCCAGCGGCCGTCATTTCGTTCTTCGGCAACAACACCGGCCTGGTCGTCGGGCCTGCAATCACCGACTGGCGTTCGCGCACACTCGAATCCTTAAAGAACACGACTGCAGTGGACGGTGAAGAAGTCGGCAGCGGCGGCGCCTTCAACCTGAGCGGCGGCTTTGTACGTTCCGTGCAATTCCTGCTCGAGTTGACGGCGCAACGAAAGCGTCCATTGCGCGCGGGCGACGTCATCGCAACCGGCCAAACGAACGGCGTCCACGCTCTTACCGCCGGCCGGATCAGCATGACTGATTTCGGCGATGACGGGCAGGTTGGTGTGAGACCGGTTGCGATCAGTTAATCGCCAGACTCAGTCACCTTCACCCCGGACCGCCTACATTGGCGGGTTATGGCAGGCCTCAATATCGTCGGTCGTCAGGTCCAAATCTTTCGTGGCCTATTCCCAGTTATCGGCGGTCGCAGGTCGTCCTCATGCTTTTGTTTGTTACTAATCCTGAGTCAAGGCGATGATGCATAGTTCCTTGCGTCGCCGATCATTACCTGAAAAAGCGCCTCAAGTTGCGACTGGTTAATACCACCCTGGCCACCCAATACAATGTCCGTTGAACCATCACCGTTGAAGTCAACGATCGCAAATCCGTTTGGAAGACCATTCAGTTCATTGACACAACGGCTTAGTTCAATCTCTTCAAATACGTTCTGTGATGTTTGCATCAAAGCCACAAACTTACTGGCACCGGCACACATCAGAATATCCGAATCACCGTCGCCATCGACATCGAGCACATTGACGAACGCGTCAATGCCAATTGCACTGGTTAGGGTCTGCTGTACGGATTGACTGGTGGACCCGTCTTGTTGTCGCTCATGCACAGTCAAATAGGATGTGCCGACCAATACGACGTCGTCCAATGCATCACCCGTGATGTTGGCGATCGAAACAGCCGGGGGCACGTTGGACAACGGGGCGTCAAAGCGCTCGTCAATGGACAATGTTCCGTCGGCCTGGGCCAGCGCGATAACCGCCTGCGCGGGATCCGGTGACGAACCCCACAAACCGAGCAGCGCGTCGGTCCGCCCATCGCCGTTGACGTCGACAAAGCTGCCGAACCGAATCTGTTCGCCGGGGAGTTCAAGCGTTGGGCTATCCAGTCCGCCGACGTCGTCCTGACGCCAGACCGCCAGACTGTTGCTGCAAATGACCACTGCAAAAAGATCATCCCGGTCATCGCCGTTAATGTCACCGATCCCGATGTCAGCGTTTGAACCTGTCAGTGTACAGCCTGCTGCAGGGTACAGTTCCGTCACCATATCGCCGGGGGTGCCGTCAGCCTGCTGATAGGAAATGGACACGCCGTCATTGCCGGAAACGGCGATATCCATTCGACCGTCGTTGTTCAGGTCGCCGACCGCAATTTCACCGTTTGGGCCATCCGCCTGTGGCCCCATTTGCCAGTTGCCACCGCCAAGATTTCGAATGACACGAACGCCGACATTCATGAAGGACGCCACGCCAACCACCAGGTCATCGAGGCCATCGCCGTCGTAATCAGCCAGGACTATGGTTCGTGCGTTCGTATCGCCGTAGTAGGCAACCTCCGTCGTGGGCAGGTCCAGACCGACCGCAAACTTTACATAGTTGTAAGTGTTCAGGTACGAAGCCGCCGTCGCAGACTCACTGAAATTGGGTTCATAAATGCCGTTGCTGGCGGCGAAGAATGCCTGCTTTTGCGGTGACTCGAGTTCCGTCAGCGTCCAGTTCGACGGGCCATCAACCCACCATGAGCCAAAACCCGGGACGTAAGGAAGATTCATCGACGAGCGCCCGTCGATCACGATGGGCGTTGCGGCGTCAAGCGATGCGGCAACCTCGAGTCCGCCGGTGTGGGTTCGCGCATCACGTAGAGACGGGCCGGGAAGAGCGGCTGGTAATTTTACCGTCGTCC
>DDIP01000172.1:0-724 GCA_002338605.1 Proteobacteria bacterium UBA1847
GGCGGCGGCCGAGTACATCCAAAGCAATGTCAACAAGCCGGTCGTTGCCTATATCGCCGGTGTCACCGCGCCACCCGGCAAGCGCATGGGTCACGCGGGCGCCATCATCGCCGGCGGCAAGGGAACGGCCGACGACAAGTTTATGGCACTGGAAAAAGCCGGGGTTGCTACGGTTCGGTCACCGGCTGAACTCGGCTCGAAAATGCAGGAAATCATCGGCTAAGCATGGGCCAGTCGGTCAAAGTCGCACTTGCCCAACTGGATCTTGCGGTTGGCGATGTGGCCGGCAATACCGCCAAAATAATCGACTACACATGTCGTGCGCGGGATCAATTGCGTGCTGATCTCGTCGTGTTTCCGGAACTCAGTATTTGCGGCTATCCGCCGGAAGACCTGCTGCTGCATACGGGTCTGCGTTACAAGGTCGAAAACGCATTGGCCGAGATTCGTGCGGCGGCCAATGGCATCGCCGTGGTGGTCGGATTTCCGGAGTACGTCGACGACAGGATTTTCAACTCTTGCGTCGTGTTGCGGGACGGCGCGGTTCTGGCGCACTACAAAAAACTGCTGTTGCCGAACTATTCTGTATTCGACGAAAAACGCTACTTCACGCCCGGCAAGCAAGCCGCCGTCTTCAAAATCAACGGCATTCGCATTGGGCTCAATATTTGTGAAGATGTCTGGGGGGCCGGTCCCATGCAGGCGAGCCGATCGGCTGGGGGGG
>DDIP01000172.1:834-1540 GCA_002338605.1 Proteobacteria bacterium UBA1847
GCTGGCGCCGAATGCGTCATCGTCATCAACGGCTCGCCCTTCGAATTGCACAGCCAGTCCAAGCGCGAAACAGAAATGCGACGCCGCATCGCCGACAATGAAATACCGGTGGTCTACGTCAACATGGTCGGTGGTCAGGATGAACTGGTTTTCGATGGCGGATCATTTGTCATGGATTCGAAAGGTGAGGTGGGATTCCGTGCGCCGTCGTTCGATGAAGGACTGCACGCAATTACCTTGCATGCCACCTCGCGGGGCGTTGAACCGGAGCGCGGCGATTGTGCCGACGAGCCAGAAACCGAGGCAAAAGTCTACAAGGCGCTGGTCACCGGAACACGGGACTATGTTCAGAAGAACGGTTTTCCTGGCGTAATACTCGGATTGTCGGGCGGGATCGACTCGGCGCTGGTCGTGGCGATTGCCTGTGACGCGATCGGAGCCGACAAGGTACGTGCGGTCATGATGCCGTTTCGTTACACGTCGAATATGAGCCAGGAAGACGCGGCAAAGCAGGCGGCATTGCTGGGTATTCGCTACGACGTTATTCCGATCGAACCGATTTACGCCGCAACGATCCGGCAACTGGACACCGTTCTCGGCGAGCGCGAAGCTGATTCAACTGAAGAAAATATTCAGGCGCGGTGTCGCGGAATGTTGCTGATGGCAATCTCGAACAAGACCGGACGCATGTTGCTGACCACGGGCA
>DDIP01000172.1:1631-13999 GCA_002338605.1 Proteobacteria bacterium UBA1847
CGCATGTTGCTGACCACGGGCAACAAGAGTGAAATGGCGGTCGGTTACGCGACGCTTTACGGCGATATGGCTGGCGGCTTCGCGCCCATCAAGGATTGCACCAAGACGATGGTGTATCGCCTTGCCCGCTATCGCAATGAGCTCGGTACCGTCATTCCGGAGCGCGTCATCACGCGAGAACCGTCGGCTGAGCTCCGGCCCGATCAGAAAGACAGCGATTCGCTACCGGATTACGACGTGCTTGATCCCATACTTGAGGCTTTCGTCGTCGACGATTTATCGGTAGCCGAGATCATGGAGCGCGGCTATGACCGTGCCACGGTCACGCGAATCCTCGAGATGGTGAAACGCAACGAGTACAAGCGCCGCCAGGCACCGCCGGGCATTCGAATCAGTGGCCGCGCTTTTGGGCGTGATTGGCGCTATCCGATTACGTCGGGCTACAAGTTCCCGCTAAAGGACTAACTCTCGTCGGGGAAGTTTGCTTCGAGAACGCGTCTTGCGTTGGCCGCCAGATCATCCATGCCCATACGCTCGTAAGCTTCGGCCATGATCCTGAGCGAGGTCGCATTGCCACTGGCACCGTTGTATGACTCAAGCGCACTTTTTGCGCGATTCGCCGCGGCCACGTAGGCGCCACGCCGCAGGTAGTAGTCGGCAACGTGATTCTCGTAGGCGGACATACGGTCCTTGATCGCGATCATGCGTTGTTCTGCATCCGCTGCGTATTCGCTGGTCGGGTATCGTTCTACCAGCCGCCGCAATGCGCTGTAGGCCAGATCCACCTCGATTGGCGGGCGTGTCGTGATGTCGCGCTTGAACCATCGCTCCAGGAAACCGGCCTCCGGTTCGTAGTACGACAAGCCTTTTATATAGAGCGCATAGTCAACTCGCGGGTGAGTGGGGTTTTCGCGCATAAACGTATCGGCGGTTTCGATGACCTGTTCACGCTGGCCGCTCTGGTAATACGCGTGCAGCAACTCAAGCTGAATCTGCCGGGACAGGTCACTGAACGGATACCGCGCCTGGATAGCCTCGAAAATCTGGATGCCCTTGCGGTAGTTCTTGCGCGCGATCGACAGCTGCGCCAATTCGTAGGCGTCGGTGATGTTCTGGATTTCAGTCTGAACTTCGTCCTGGCCGGCGCAGGCAAGCAGGCTGCCGCACATGATTGCGATCAGCGCCCAGCGCGCTTTGGACACAAAGTCAGCTTTAAGAATTCGATTACGATGCATACTGTCGTCTTTTAAGGCGTGCCACGGCGACCATCAGGGCGCTTCAAGGTCGGCGAGTATACCGTAAACTAGGGCCCAGTCATGAGCGCCGAAAAACAAATTATCACGATTCCCGAAGAGTATGCCGGTCTGAGGTTGGACCAGGCGCTGGCGAAGATGTTTCCGGAATATTCCCGAAGTCGATTGAAGGACTGGCTGCTTCTGGGCGCGATCGCTGTGGAAGGCAGACCGAAGCGACCAAAGGATGCCGTTGCCGGCGGTGAGACCGTGACGCTCGAGCCCCAGGCCGAAGCCGCAGTTGTCGCCGAGGCCGAACCGATGGCACTCGACATCGTGTTCGAAGATGACGATCTGCTGATCGTCAACAAGGCGGCAGGCCTGGTCGTTCACCCGGGGGCTGGCAATCACGCCGGAACCCTGATGAATGGCCTGTTGCACCATGTCGCGGCACTTGAGGAGGTGCCGAGAGCCGGTATTATTCATCGACTGGATAAGAACACCAGTGGCTTGCTGCTGGTCGCAAAAAACCTGACCGCGCACACTGCATTGGTGCGATTGCTCGCTGAACGTGAAATCGAGCGTCATTATCTTGCCGTCTGCAATGGCGTATTGACTGGCGGCGGCACAATTCGCGAACCGATCGGACGTCACCCGGTGGATCGCAAGCGCCAGAGCGTGCAGCAAAAAGGCAAACCCGCGGTGACGCATTACACGGTCAGGGAACGCTTCGCCGGATTCACCTACGTCGACGTAAAACTGGAAACCGGCCGTACACACCAGATTCGCGTGCATTTCGCCCATCGTCGTCATGCCCTGGTGGGCGATCCGATCTATGGCGGCCGGCTGGCCTTGCCGAAGGGGGCTTCCGAGGAAGTCATACAGGTTCTGCGCCACTTCAAGCGCCAGGCACTGCACGCCACGCGCCTGGCTTTCGTACACCCGGTGAGCCAGCAATCGATGAATTTCGAGGTGGCGCCGCCGAAGGATTTCCAGTGCCTGATCGATACCCTGCGAAAAGGCAGTACGGGTGGATAAGTGGATAGCGGCAGACTGGCCTGCACCGGCGACTGTCGTCGGGGGTACGACGCTTCGTGGCGGTCATTTCGACGAACTCGGGCTCGACGGCGAGCCCTGCTGGCTGGAACAGGTTCATGGCGCCGAGGTAGTCCGTGCCGGGCAGTATCCGACGCCGCCAAAGGCGGACGGATCGGTCAGCCGGACTCCGGACCGGGTTTGCGTCGTTCAAACGGCCGATTGCCTGCCGGTCCTGCTGTGCAATCAAACCGGCACCGTCGTCGCTGCGGCACATGCCGGCTGGCGAGGATTGGCGGCGGGTGTCATTGAAAACGCAATTGCCGTCATGGCGGTTGATCCAACAACCGTGATGGCCTGGCTCGGGCCAGCCATTTCTCAACCATCGTTCGAGGTCGGTGATGAAGTGCGGGGGGCTTTCATGGTCCATAAAGCCGCTGATTCGGCGTTTTTCGAGCGCAACGCCCGGGGCCGCTGGCAGGCCGACCTGTACGGTCTGGCGCGTCGGCGCCTGGTGGACGCGGGTGTGGTACAGGTTTACGGTGGTCGTTATTGCACCTACCGGGATCAGGCGCGGTTCCATTCCTACCGTCGCGATCCGGGATGCGGCCGCATGGTGAGTTTTGTGGGCGCAGCGGCCCCTTGAAATCGACCGTGAAGGGCCAATTTAAGGTGGCAATTCAGGGTTTAGCCTTTTGACGGCACAGGTGTAGGAATGCGATCTGACAAACTGACAAGTAAATTTCAACTGGCGCTGGCCGATGCCCAATCTCTGGCGGTCGGTCAGGATCACCAGTTCATCGAGCCCGCCCATGTGCTGGTTGCCATGCTCGACCAGCAGGGCGGCAGCGTGCGGGGACTGCTAACCAAGGCCGGCGTCAAGGTAAACCTGCTGCGTTCGCAGCTGGGCGATGCGATTGACCGTTTGCCGAAAGTCGAAGGTTCGGGCGGCGATGTACATATCAGCAATGAACTGACAAAACTGTTCAACCTCACGGACAAACTGGCGCAGCAACGCAATGACCAGTTCATTTCGAGTGAGTTGTTCGTGCTGGCCGCAATGGATCCGAAGTCATCCCTGAAGCCGCTGCTCGAACAGGCAGGTGCCGTCAAGGGCGCGATCGAAGCGGCGATCGACGAATTGAGGGGTGGACAGCAGGTTAACGATCCCAACGCCGAAGATTCACGGCAGGCACTCGAGAAATTCACAATCGACCTCACGGAGCGCGCGGAGCAGGGCAAACTGGACCCAATTATCGGGCGCGACGACGAAATACGTCGCACGATCCAGATACTGCAGCGTCGTACGAAAAACAACCCGGTGCTGATCGGTGAACCCGGTGTCGGAAAGACGGCGATTCTCGAAGGACTGGCACAGCGAATTGTCAACAACGAGGTGCCCGAGGGACTCCGGGGCAAGCGAATCCTCTCGCTCGACATGGGCGCATTAATTGCCGGTGCGAAATTCCGCGGTGAGTTTGAAGAGCGCCTGAAAGGCGTTCTGAATGATCTGGCGAAACAGGAAGGACAGATCATCCTGTTTATTGACGAGCTGCACACAGTGGTCGGTGCGGGAAAGGCCGAGGGATCGATGGACGCCGGCAACATGCTCAAGCCGGCACTCGCACGGGGCGAGCTGCACTGCGTGGGCGCGACAACATTGAACGAGTATCGACAGTACATTGAGAAAGATGCGGCACTCGAACGTCGATTCCAGAAAGTGCTGGTGGAAGAGCCTACGGTGGAAGATACGATCGCGATTTTGCGCGGTCTCAAAGAACGTTACGAAGTCCATCACGGTGTTGAGATTACGGACCCGGCAATTGTCGCTGCGGCAACCTTGTCCCATCGGTATATCAGTGACCGACAGCTGCCCGACAAGGCCATCGACCTTATCGACGAGGCCGCTTCGCGAATTCGTATTGAGATCGATTCGAAACCCGAAGCGATGGACCGGCTTGAACGACGCATCATTCAGCTCAAGATCGAGCGCGAGGCATTGAAAAAGGAATCGGATGATGCCTCCGCGAAGCGGCTGACCGACATTGAATCGCAACTCGGCGAACTCGAACGGGAGTTCGCGGATCTTGATGAGATCTGGAAGGCCGAGAAAGCGGCGATGCAGGGCGCGACACATATAAAAGAGGAACTCGAACGCGCCAAGCTGGAGCTCGAAACGGCGCACCGCGCAAACGACCTGGCACGAATGTCGGAACTGCAGTACGGGCGAATTCCGGAGCTTGAAAAGCAACTTGCGGATGCAATGCAGGCGGACCAGAAAGAAAACACCCTGCTGCGCAACAATGTTACGGATGAAGAGGTCGCCGAGATCGTGTCCAAGTGGACGGGTATTCCGGTCAGCAAGATGCTCGAAGGCGAAAAAGACAAACTCCTGCAGATGGAATCAGTCGTTGAGAAACGCGTGGTTGGGCAGCATGAGGCGGTAACGGTGGTGGCCAACGCGATTCGACGTTCGCGAGCCGGCCTGTCCGACCCAAAGCGTCCAATCGGTTCGTTTCTTTTCCTTGGACCGACCGGAGTTGGCAAGACGGAGCTCACGAAAGCGCTCGCGGATTTCATGTTCGACACGGACGAGGCGATGGTGCGCCTGGATATGTCTGAGTTCATGGAGAAGCATTCGGTCGCCCGTCTTATCGGCGCGCCTCCGGGCTATGTCGGCTACGAAGAGGGTGGCTACCTCACGGAAGCGGTGCGCCGTCGGCCGTACTCGGTCATTCTGCTGGACGAAGTGGAAAAGGCCCATCCCGACGTATTTAACGTGCTGCTCCAGGTGCTGGACGATGGCCGATTGACGGATGGCCAGGGACGCACGGTCGATTTCCGCAATACGGTGGTCGTTATGACATCAAACCTCGGGTCGCAGCTGATTCAGGAGATGGCAGGCGAAGAAAACTATGAAGCGATGAAGAGCGCCGTCATGGAAGTCGTCGGCAGTCATTTCCGACCCGAATTCGTCAACCGTATTGATGACCTCGTGGTGTTCCATCCGCTGGCACGCGAGCATATTCGCAAGATCGTCGATATTCAGCTTGGCTATCTGCACGATCGGCTGGCCGATCGCGATATCGCGATTCGACTCTCCGATGCCGCACGCGACAAGCTTGCCAACGCCGGATTCGATCCTGTGTACGGTGCGCGCCCCCTGAAGCGTGCCATTCAGCAGCAGGTCGAAAACCCGCTTGCGCAACAGATCCTTGAGGGCAAATTCAAGCCGGGCGATGTGATTGAAGTTGGCGTTGAGGGCGATCACCTTGAGTTCCTGAATGCTGCCTGAGGTCTGCTGCCCAAAGCAGTTAGTAGGCTATAATGCGCGCGCTTTGGCGACCCGCATGAACATGGAGCTTTTTTAGATGCCGATTTACGGATATGAATGCAAACGTTGCGATTATACGTTTGATGCTTTGCAGAAGATGTCAGAGCCGCGCCTGGTTGAATGCCCGGCCTGCGGCGAGGCATCGCTTGAAAAGCAGCTATCGGCGCCAAAGTTTCGCCTGAAGGGTGCTGGCTGGTACGAGACCGATTTCAAAACCGGCGACAAGCGCAATATCGCTGGCGAAGCCGAGCCCAAGTCAGACGGAAAGCCGGCGGATTCGGCCGAGGGTCCCGCCAAGGCAGACGCCAGCACTGAGGCAAAAGCCGAAACAAAATCCGAGAAAAAGACCGAGAAAAAGACCGAGACCAAGACCGAGACATCGAAAAAAGCTGATAACAAGGCGACCTCGACTTGAAACGGTTTCGCCGATACCTGGTCGCTGGCCTGCTGGTCTGGATTCCACTCGGAGCGACGCTTTTTTTGATCAGGCTTGCCGTCCGGCAGATGGACAAGTCAATCAGTCTTCTGCCACAAAACTATCAGCCGAGTATCCTGCTGCAGAACTGGTTCGGCACCGAGAACCCGGTTGAAATACCGGGTTTCGGCGTGATCCTGATATTTGTCGTGATTCTGCTGACGGGCGTTCTGGTCGCCAATTTCGTTGGCCGTGCTTTTGTCGGCGGATGGGAATCATTACTGGATCGCATACCGGTCGTGCGAGCGATTTACTCGGCAGCCAAGAACTTCACCGAGATCGTATTCTCAGACACCAGTACCTCTTTCAAACAGGTGCTCCTGGTGGAATACCCGAGGAAGGGTCTGTACAGCCTCGCGTTCCAGACGGCGAGTCAGCTGGGTGAGATCGAAGGGCGTACCGGCGAGGACGTCATTTGTTGTTTTGTCCCGACGACACCGAACCCGACGTCAGGATTCATTATCATTGCGCCGAGGAGCGACGTGACCGTGCTCGACATGGAGGTCGATGAGGCGCTGAAGATGATCATCTCCCTGGGTGTGGTTGTACCCACCTGGAGAAAGGGCGGAACGAAGGATTTGCCGTTCGACCTGCCCAATGACACGGCTTGATAAGGCAGCCTGCAGCCCGTACCATTCCGCCTCTTTTTCAGCAGGTTTTGCTTGAGATTGGCGATGCGTAGTCATTATTGCGGTGAAATTAACGAGTCTCTTGAAGGTCGAGAGATCGAGGTGTGCGGCTGGGTTCACCGGCGCCGCGACCACGGCGGTGTAATTTTCATCGACCTGCGCGATCGCGCGGGACTCTTGCAGGTTGTATTCGACCCCGACCGGCCGGAAATCTTCGCGGAAGCCGAGCGTATTCGGTCTGAATACGTCCTGAAGGTCAAAGGCCTTGTCCGGCCGCGTCCCGACGGTACGGTTAACGCCAATATGGGAACCGGCCAGATCGAAGTGCTGGCGCAAGAGCTGACAACGCTTAACAAGTCCGAAACCCCGCCGTTCCATCATGACGAGCAGGCGAACGAAGACATTCGCCTGAAATACCGCTATCTCGACCTGCGCCGCGAAAACATGCTGGGCAACCTGATGTTGCGACACAAGGTTACTGTCGCAATGCGCAACTACCTCGACGGTGATGGATTTATTGACGTTGAGACGCCGATGTTGACGCGTGCGACGCCGGAAGGCGCTCGTGATTACATCGTTCCGAGCCGCACTCACCCGGGCAAGTTTTTCGCCCTGCCGCAGTCGCCGCAGATATTCAAGCAGTTGCTGATGATGTCGGGTCTCGATCGTTACTATCAGATCGTGCGTTGTTTCCGCGATGAGGACTTACGCGCCGATCGCCAGCCTGAGTTCACGCAGCTCGATATCGAGATGAGTTTCGTCGATGAAGAGGCGGTGATGGGCGCGATGGAGGGCCTGATTCGCCACGTATTCAAGACGACGATGGACATCGATCTTGCAACACCGTTTCCCCGCCTGACCTACGCCGAGGCGATGCAGCGTTACGGATCCGATAAACCGGATCTCAGGATTGACCTTGAGCTGGTCGAGGTATCTGACCTGATGGGCGCTGTCGAATTTAAAGTGTTCGCAGGGCCCGCTGCTGATCCGGAAGGCCGGGTCGCCGCGTTGTGCGTGCCTGACGGTGCCGAACTGAGTCGCAAGGTCATCGACGATTACACAGCCTTTGTTGGTCGTTACGGCGCGAAAGGTCTGGCTTACATCAAGGTCAATGATGCGGATGCGGGGCGTGACGGATTGCAATCACCAATCCTGAAGTTCCTGCCCGATGAAGCGGTGACCGGAATTCTCAAACGGACCGGTGCGAAGTCCGGTGATCTCGTTTTCTTTGGCGCTGACAAGGCTCGCGTCGTAAACGACGCGCTCGGTGCATTGCGCGTCAAAATCGGTGAAGACCGCGGCTTGGTCGCGGATGGCTGGGCGCCACTGTGGGTCATCGATTTCCCGATGTTCGAAAAGGACAAGACGACCAAGCGCTGGACAGCATTGCATCATCCATTCACGGCGCCGTCGGTCAACGATGCGAAGGCCCTTCGCGCCGATCCCGGCAGCGCATTGTCACGTGCCTATGACATGGTGTTGAACGGTTCGGAAATCGGCGGTGGATCCATCCGTATCCACGACCAGGAAATTCAGGCTGCAGCTTTCGACGTGCTGGACATCAGCAAGGAAGAAGCGGACGAAAAATTCGGCTTCCTATTGCAGGCACTTCAGTACGGCTGCCCGCCACACGGCGGTATTGCCTTCGGGCTTGATCGCATCGTCATGTTGATGGCCGGCGCCGAAAGCATTCGTGACGTAATCGCGTTCCCGAAAACGCAGACGGCCAGTTGCCCGTTGACCAATGCGCCGGGCGAGGTGTCTGCGGAGCAGCTCAAGGAAACAGGCATCCGCCTTCGGGCACCGCGCGCTGAGTGAGGCTCGCGAAATTGTAGTCTGCGTGCATGGTTACCTATCCCATGGCGCGGGGATGTACCTGATCAAGCGCCGGCTTGAGCGCGAATACGGTCTCAAGGTCGCATTGTTCAGCTATCCGTCCGTTCGCGGCGCACTTGATGAGAATGCGGCAGCGCTCGCCGCATTTATCCGAAAAATGAACCCTGATGCCGCCCACATCGTCGGCCACAGCCTCGGTGGCGTGCTTGCATTGCGTATGCTCGCAAACGATTCCGGCTTTCTGCCCGGCCGGGTAGTTTGCCTGGGCTCGCCGCTGACCGGCTCGCGCGCGGCGACTTTTCTCAATTCACTTGTCTGGGCGGAGGACATTGTCGGCAAATCCGTGCCCGAGGCAATGGTGCACAGGTCGGCCAACGAATGGGCGGCACACGTCGCCGGTGAGCGCGATATCGGTGTGATTGCCGGCAATGTGCCATTCGGCATCGGGCGCTTTCTTGCGGACTTCAAGGAAGATAACGACGGCACGATTGCCGTGGCAGAGACCCGCTTGCCAGGTGCGAGGGACCATATCGTCCTCCCGGTCAGCCACAAGGGCATGTTGGTATCGGCCGCAGTGGCCGACCAGGCGGCGGCATTCATACGCCGCGGAACATTTCTTAAAGATCCTTGAGTTTGTAGAGCGCGTCGAGTGCTTCGCGTGGTGACATCGAGTCGATATCCATGGCATCGACGGTTTCGCGAAGCGGATCATCGGCAACGGCCGGTTCGACACTGAGGTCCAGTTGCCCCTGCGGATGGCGTCGATGCAAAGCCTGCTGCGATTCCAGTGTTCTTAGATAACGGCTGGCGCGTTTGATAACGTCGGGTGGAACGCCGGCAAGCGCTGCCACTTGCAAACCATAGCTCTGGTTGGCTGGTCCAGGTTTGACCGCGTGCAGGAAAACCAGGTTGCCGTTGTGTTCGGTCGCATCGAGATGCACGTTGTCACAGGCGGGTATTTCGCCTGCAAGTGCAGTCAGTTCGAAATAGTGTGTGGCGAAGAGCGTAAACGCCTGGGTTGTTTCGCCCATGTGATGTGCAGCAGCCCAGGCCAGTGACAGCCCGTCGAAGGTGCTGGTACCGCGGCCGATTTCATCCATCAGCACGAGACTCTGTGTCGTCGCGTTATTGAGGATTGTCGCCGTTTCGGTCATCTCGACCATGAAGGTCGAGCGGCCGCCGGCGAGATCGTCCGACGCGCCGATGCGCGTGAATATCCGATCGACGGGTCCCATCTTCAGGTGTTTGGCCGGTACAAAACTTCCGATATGCGCCAGGATGACAATCAACGCAGTTTGTCGCATGTAGGTTGATTTGCCGCCCATATTCGGGCCGGTGATGACCAGCAGGCGCTTCGACTCGCCGAGATTCAGGTTGTTGGCAATGAACGGTGCGCCGATGACCTGCTCGACCACGAGGTGACGGCCGCTTTCGATTTCGATGCAGGGGTCCCTGCAAAGTTCGGGCTGTGACAGATCCAGCGCTTCCGCCCGTTCCGCGAAACAGGCGAGTACGTCGAGTTCGGCCAGTCCCGATGCGCTGAGTTGTAATGCGCCGAGTACGATGTGCAATTGATCGAGGAGTTCCTCGTACAGGAGTTTTTCGCGGGTCAGGGCGCGCTCGCGAGCGCCGAGAACCTTGTCCTCAAATTCCTTAAGCTCCGGCGTGATGTAGCGCTCCGCCGACTTTAAGGTCTGGCGTCGCACATACTCGACCGGTGCCTTGTCGGCCTGTCCGCGGCTGATCTCTATGTAATACCCGTGCACCCGGTTGTAGCCAAGCTTTAGCGCCGAAATCCCTGTGCGTTCACGTTCGCGCTTCTCCAGGTCGACCAGGTATTGGTCTGCGTTCCCGGCGATTGCGCGCAGTTCGTCCAGTTCGTCGTCGTAGCCCGCTTTGATGACACCACCATCACGAATCAGCATGGGCGGACTATCGATGATGGCTTTTTGCAGCAGCCGCTGCTGTTCGCGATGCTCGCCGACCTGTGCCGCAAGTTCCTTGAGCAAGGGTGCGTCGATCGCAGCCAGCTGCTTTTGCAACGCGGGCAGCCGCGACAGTGCTTCGCCGAGCTGGCGAAGGTCCCGAGGTCGCGCGGAGCGCAGTGCCACACGCGCGATTATTCGC
This sequence comes from Proteobacteria bacterium UBA1847, assembly GCA_002338605.1. Taxonomy (GTDB): domain Bacteria; phylum Pseudomonadota; class Gammaproteobacteria; order Steroidobacterales; family Woeseiaceae; genus UBA1847. The sequence goes on from DDIP01000172.1 coordinate 12,300, forward strand.
TCGACATCGCCAATGCCGTGCAGCGTATCCTGCAACGCACTGACAGCGTTCTGGCTGATCAGGGCGTCGAGTGCCTGGTAGCGGGCGCGCAAAATAGTCGGGTCGCGCAACGGGCGCTGGATCCAGCGTCGCAGCAGGCGGCTGCCCATCGCGGTCTGGCACTGGTCCATGACCCCGGCGAGTGTGTGCTGTGGATGTCCGCTCAGGGATTCCTCCAGCTCCAGGTTTCGTCGTGTCGGGCCGTCCATGATCAGAGCGTCATCGCGGAGCTCCGCGCGAATGGAATTGAGGTGTGGCAGGGACGCCTTTTGGGTGTCGCTGACGTATTGCAGCAGCGCCCCGGCGGCCGCGATACCGCGCGTCAAATGCGCACAACCAAAGCCGTCGAGATCACGGGTTGCGAACTGGTTGCACAACAATCGCATCGAACTGTCGAATTCGAAATGCCAGGGTGGTCTGCGTGTCACACGTATGGAATCGGCGAATGCATTGCCGAAGCGATGGTCTTCGTCGACGATCAGTTCGGCGGGTCGCAGTCGTTCCAGTTCGCCCTGCATGGATTCGACATCGGCTACTTCGGTCATCCTGAATCGGCCTGCCGAGAGGTCCAGCCAGGCGATTCCGATGCGGTCATCTGCGGCGAAAACCGCTGCCACCACGTTGTCCCGGTGCGCGGACAGCAGCGCTTCATCGGTGAGCGTGCCGGGGGTCACGACACGGGTTACCTTGCGTTCGACGGGGCCCTTGCTGGTTGCCGGGTCGCCGATTTGCTCACAAATGGCAACGGATTCGCCCTTGCGAACCAGTTTGGCGAGGTAGCCTTCGACGGCATGGTAGGGAACCCCACACATCGGGATGGCATTGCCGCCCGACTTGCCACGTGCTGTCAGCGTGATATCGAGCAGGGCGGCGGCACGCCTCGCATCGTCGTAAAAGAGTTCATAGAAGTCGCCCATGCGGTAGAACACCAGCATGTCCGGGTATTCCGCCTTGATGCCCAGATACTGGCGCATCATCGGCGTATGAACAGAGGAGACTTCGGCTTTCATGCAATTGTTATTCTGAAGTGGCGCGCAGCAGCGCGCGAATGAGTATTATAGACGGGTGAAAATACTGCATGTCGAAACCGGGCGCCATTTTTTGGGCGGCCCGCAGCAGGTCGTCTACCTGATCAACGCTTTACGTGAGCGCGGTCACGACAATATTCTTGTCTGCCCGCCCGATTCGGGTATTGACGGCGTCGCGCGGCTCGCCGGTATTCGTGTTCAAAACCTGTTTTGTGCCGGCGACCTCGACTTGCCGTTTGCTTACCGCTTGTCGCAGTTCCTGAAAGAACAGACGCCCGATATCGTTCACTGCCACAGCCGCCGCGGTGCGGATGTGCTCGGTGGCCTCGCTGCTGTATTCGCCGAGGTTCCTGCGGTCGTATCGAGGCGAGTCGACAACACGGAAATGCGATTGATGGCGTCGCTGCGCTACAAGCCCTTCGATCGCATCATCGCAATTTCGGAAGCGGTTGCCGCGGTGCTTCGTGAGCAGGACATTGACGCAGACCGAATTGAGGTTATTCGGGATGCCGTCGATGCCGATCGGTTTGCGAAAAAACCCGACTGCAGCCAGTTCCGCGATGAATTCGGCGTCAAGGATGGCATGTTCACGATCCTCGCCGCTGGCCAGCTGATTCCGCGCAAGGGTCATCG